>CAZHIK010001150.1:0-3115 GCA_964532635.1 uncultured Enterobacterales bacterium | reverse complement strand
GCTTGTACATCGCCCGCTCCCCTTGCAGGCTCAACCCTGACAGCTCGAAGTCCGGGCCGCCCCGGTACCCCTCCTTCTTGTTGCCCTCGATGAGTCGGTGGCCGACATTCTCGCCGGGGAAGGACTTGTTGAGCCCGGCTCGGGCACGATGAGCCCAGGAGTGGATGTCATGCACCTCGATCATGCCATCCTCGTCCAACGAGGTCAGCTCGAAGGCAGAGTGCATCCCTCGACGACGAGGGCTCGGCGCGTCTTCCCGCTTCGTGATCTCCTGAAGGAGAGCGTACAGCAACATGACGCGCTGCCAGCGGGCCGGCGTCGCCTCGAACCCGTCGATGTGGACGTAGTCGTCACCCGGCTGGACGTGGTGGATGCCCACGTCGGCGAGCCTTGGGCCTGGCGTGGACGCCGCGGGACTCACGGCGCTGTCAGCAGCCATGGGTGGTGGTGGGCCCGTGCGGATGCCGATCTTCAAGGCCTCCCTGACCGCGGCTGCCTTGCCAGCGAGCAGCGAGGCCAGGGTCACGGCCCGATCTCCGTACTCACCCACGTCGGAGTCGGTGAGAACGATCCAGCAGATGGGGAACAGATGGGCGAAGGCGAGCGAGGTGTACTGCGGCGCGGCCAAGGGGTGGAACACCACGTACTGCCGGCCTCCACGCACGCGGGACAGCACGCCAGGAGCCTCGACCTCGAAGCCCACACCCTTCTTGCAGAGCATTCTCTTGATGAACGCCCAGGCACCCTCGGCCTTCACCGTCACCTCCACGCGATGCCACACTGGCGGTCGGAAGCGGTCGATCTTCCAGAGGTGGACCCCGTCGTCGCACGGGTGAAGCTCACTGGGATCCTGCTCGAAGGGATCGGTGACGCCAGGACGACCGAAGGGCATCACCACGAGCGCCGAGCAGTCTACGGACGAGGTGTCGGGACGGTAACGGCGGGGGATTCGCGGATCGCCACAACGGAACACCGTGTTCTCCGCGTGGTCGATGATCCCCTCGTCCTTCGCCCACACGAGCTGCTCGATCTGCCAGTCCGCGGGATCGTCCAGACGCGGCGCTAGCAGCGCCCTCCAGTGCGAGGCCTCCAGCTTCGTCGGCCGCGACCCGAACCGGGATGGGCGCCTTCTTCGAGGGGGCCTTGGGGTGGACTTCCACACCCAGCTCGCGCTGCATCAGCTCCTCGAACCTGGTCGCGCAGTCCTTGTTCCAGCCTCGGTCCCCGTACTCGAGCACCAAGTCGCGCTCGTCAGTGTCCCTGTACGGGAAGTGCAACTCGATCCGGTAGTGCCGTTCGGCCTTGCTGCCGTTGCCGTTGCCGTTGCCGGAGTCGATGAAGCCGACCTTCACCTTGTGGACGTGCCGACTGTCGTGCGCGAAGGAGAACATATCCCGTAGATCCTGCACAACCGGCTCGATTCGCTCTCGCCCGGTGTTGCCGACGCGGATCACCGGATCGCGCCATCGGCCAGGAACCTCGGCGGTGAGCTCGAGCAGACGAAAGGCGTCGTCCGAGGGATGCGTGAGTCGGCCCAAGAACTCGTCCAGGCGCTTCCGGCTCAGGGGGTCGCGGGCGAGCACGTAGCCGCTGGACTTCGACCACAGCGCCTGAGCGACGCAGCTGGCGAGGCGCATGGCGCGGTCCATGTGGAAGGCGGTGAGGTGCAGCCGGTGGCCCTTCTCGAAGACGCGGATGAAGGTCCAGTCGTCCTTCTGGCCAGGCTGGATGCGCCCGTCGACGCCCCGGTTGGTGTCCCAGGCCCCCCGGCCCCGGAAGGTGAGCAGCACGTCCGGCACCCAGGGTCTGACCAGGGCACGGTCGAAGACGAGGTTGATCCCACCATGGGTCATCGCCGAGAGCGCCGACGCGGCCACCGCCGGCCAGTCCACACCCACCAGGCTCAGCCCCCGCTCGTTCCCCTTGACTCGCATGGCGCAGCGCTGACGCGGGTGCCACAGATCGTAGAGATCCACCCCGACGAGCGCGTGGCAGTCGGCGGCGTAGATCAGCAAGGCGATGGAGAGCCGGTGGCCACGCCCCTTGGTACCCGGATGGGCATCGAACACCGCGTCGCCCAGCACGGCCCTGGCGACGTCTCTCAAGGTATCGGTCTGCTTCCCCTCGATGAACTCCGCCAAGAGGACCAGGTTCAACCGCAGCTCGGGGCTGTCACCGTAGGTGGGGAACCGCTCCTGCAAGGTCGCCAGATCCGCCTTGCTCGACCAGGAGCCACCGAAGGCCTTGTCCAGCGCCTCCTCGTCCTCGAGAAGATCGACGAGCGTGGCGAAGCGCGCCACGCGGAGCTCGTCGAGCCAGAAGTCGCGTGTGGGGGGTGCGAAGGGATCGTGGGGGATGACAGGGGGAGAACTCATGGGGAGAGAACCGTGGAGGGGGACTTGGGAGGGCGTCCTGATCAGCCCCCCTTCCTCGGCCGCGAAGAAGGCGGGCCAGACGAGATCCCCTCGTGGATCACCTTCGTTCATAACCCCCTGGCCATTTCCCCGGCATTACGTCAAATTGACCCCGTTCCGGTTGACACCCCGAGGGTCAAGCCATGCCGAAACGCTCCGCCCGCCGCACCCCTACGCGCGCCTCCCGCCGCAAGAAGGCCAAGCCCAGCCCGCCGCCCATAAGGCAGGCGGTGCTCTATGCCCGCGTGTCCTCACGCGAGCAGGAGCGCGAGGGATTCTCCATCCCCGCCCAGCGCGCCCTGCTCACCCGCTACGCCGAGGACAACGGCCTCCACATCATGCAGGAGTTCGTGGACGTGGAGACCGCCAAGGCCACCGGCCGGCTGGCCTTCGACCGCATGGTTGCCTTCCTGCGCCAGCGGCGCGCCAGCCTACCCGTAGTCCTGGTGGAGAAGACCGACCGGCTGTACCGCAACCTCAAGGACTGGGTGACCCTCGACGAGATGCAGGGCCTCGAGGTCCACTTGGTCAAGGAGGGCATCGTCCTCTCCGCCGACTCCCGCTCATCCGAGAAGTTCGTTCACGGCATCAAGGTGCTCATGGCCAAGAACTACGTGGACAACCTCTCTGAGGAAGTCCAGAAGGGCATGAGGCAGAAGGCCCAGGAGGGCTACTGGCCCAGCTCCGCGCCCATCGGGTAC
>CAZHIK010001149.1:0-3122 GCA_964532635.1 uncultured Enterobacterales bacterium | reverse complement strand
TCCAGGGTGTGGCCGCAGCGGGTCAGGCCCCGTTGGTCGAGGATCCGCTCCACGGCCAGGCCGTCGCTCTGGCCGAGGTTGCCGGCGGCCACCTGCTCCCAGGCCAGGGCCGAGAGGGCGTCGCCCAGCTCCTGGAGGGTGGGCGTGGGGGAGAGCAGCCCCAGGGCGCTGTAGACCATGTCGTCCACTACATCGGCGCCCAGGGCCTCCCGTAGCTCCCACAGGGCTCCGCTGATCACCTGGCCGTCGTGATGGGACTCGCCGATGATGTCGCCGGGGCAGCTGGCGTCGTTGTCCAGCTCGCGGCCCAGCCCGATGGAGGCGGAGCTGTACTCGGCGTGGCTGGAGCTGTCTTGCTGGGTGGCCGACCAGTAGTCGGCGACGCCTTCGTCGATGGCCGTGGGGCCCAGGAACAGGCCGCGATCGTCGTACTGGAAGTAGCTCGAGTCCAGGTCCACCCGGTCGTGGTTCACCAAGTGGCCGTGCTCGTGCAGGATCACGTCGCTGTCGTAGGCGAAGTCCACCTCCCACTGGCCGAAGACGAGCATGTCCGTGCCTTGGTTGTCCTGGGCGTAGAAGGCGTTGGGGCAGTCCATGGTGTCCCCGTAGGTGTAGTTGACGTACACCTCGGTCTGGTCGAACTCGTGGCCGAAGCGCACCTCGTACCAGCTCGATGCCCGGGTGACGTGGTGGTAGGCGTGGACTTCGGCGAAGGGATCCTCCACGGAGGGCTCCTGGGGATCGTAGAGGTAGTCGCCGGCGCTGTCGGGGATGGCGATGTGCTCGGCGGAGCTGAGGCTCCCGCCCCGTGTGATCGAGCGGGCCCAAGCGAAGCGCCCGTCCATTGCGCCTGCCTCGCTGTCCAGCTCTTCGAGGGTGACCTCGACGGGATCGCCGTGGGTGGGGTTGCTCTCGTAGACCAGGGCCTGGGCGGGGATGAGGCGGTCCTCCCTGCGCAGCAGCGAGCCGTCGACGGCGTCGATGGTGAGCCGCTCGGAGCGCAGAGGGTCTGCGGAGAACACGGTGGTGCGATAGGCCAGGCGGCCGCCCTGGCGGTCGGGGATCACGAACAGCTCGGGGGGGCTGGCCTGCCCGCTGGTGCCGAACAGCTCGAGGGCCAGCTCCGAGGCGGCCTCCGGGGTCAGGTCGGGCTCGGTGGGGGGCCCCAGATCGTCGAAGAGCACGGCATGTACCAGGCTCTGGGCGCCATCGGCGTCCTGCCGCACCGACGCCACGCTGCCCAGCACCGGGATGTCGGCCCAGGTCTGCTGCATCCGGGTGGTGGTGATGCCGTCCCGCTGCTCCACCCGCTCCACCACCAGCTCGGGATCGGCGAGCTCGAGGTCCGCGCTGGGGGGGGCCGCGGTCGCGGTGGAGAAGTAACCCATCAACGCCAATGCCATCGCCGCTCGAGCCATACCGACCTCCTGTGGTGACTTCGAAGACGCGCGGGATGTAGGGGGCCGACCCCGCCAGGACCATGGGCATGACGGCCAGACACTGTTTCCAGACTGGCGGTAATCGGGCTGCGGGGAGCGCGCGGACGAAGCGGTCGGCGCGCTGGGGGACGAGATACGTACCCTCGTCGAACCCCGGAACTGCCCATGTCACCGCGAACGCCGACCCTCGCCTGCCTCTGCGCACTGATCGGCTGTCAGCGGGCGACTCCTGGGGAGGTCGAGACCCTCGGGGCCCCGCAGCCCATCTTGACCGTGCTCGCAGTGCGGGACCTCGAGGCGTCGCTGGCTTTCTACACCCAGGCCTTCGGCTGGCCGCTGCGGGTGGACGCGCCGTTGTTCAAGGAGCTCGAGCTGCCCGACGGGCGCGGGCTGGGGCTGTACACCCGGGAAGGCTTCGCCCACAACCTGGGAGGCCTGGAGCCCACGATGGCCGCGGCGGGCACCATCACAGCCACCGAGCTGTACCTGCACGTGCCGGACCTGGGCCGAGCCATCCGCGCCCTCGAGGCGGTGGGTGCGCGGGAGCTGTCGGGGCGGGCTGCGCGGCCCTGGGGGGACGAGGCGGCCTACTACGCGGATCCGGATGGGAATGTGCTGGTGGTCGCCGTGCCTGCGCCCCAGAGCGCGGACGAGCCCGCCCCCTAGCGTCCCGGGGTGGGCATCGGCGGGGAGGCGGCCCCGTGCGGGATAGGGGGAGCCCCTCCCCAGGAGTCTCCCGTGCCCCGCTCCCTCCTCGTCCTCCCGCTCCTGCTCTTGCTCCCTGCCTGCGGGCCCGACCTGGGCGACACCGCCCCCGGTCTGTGCGAGGCCGAGCCACAGCTGACGGTCTCCGGCACCACCCTGGGCTTCGAGATTCGCGACTGCGCGGAGCTATCTCTCGAGGCCCGCGTGGTTGGGGAGGGGGAGCTGACGGTGGAGCTGGCGGTGGACGGCTCGGTGGTCACCCCCACGGTCACCGCCGGCGCTGGGGATGCCACGTTGCGGGCACTGGCCCTCGAGGGCAGGGCCGAGCTCGAAGGGCCCGAGCCTTCGCGCTGGTGGCGCCAGGGCTATCAGAGCTGGTCCTGGGCTGGGGTGGTGGAGCCCGAGCCGGTCACCTTGGACGACGACGGCCTACCCGAGGTGGGGGGCCAGGACGTCAACACCAGCTTCATCCAGGACACGCCCTTTTCCGCCTGGTGGTCTGGCCTGCTGGGTCGCTCCGATGGCGCGTCGGTGCTGCTTGGTGCATTGGCCGCCCAGCGCGTGCCCTTCTACACGGCGTCGTCGGACAGCGGTGACATCTGGGCGGTGTGGGGTGGCTTCGACGAGGTCTACGAGCTTGGGCCGGGTGAGAGCCTGGAGCTCGAGCCCTTGTGGATCGGGGCCGACGCCGAGGCCTGGGAGCTGTGGCTGCGCTACGCCCGCGCGACCGCCGAGCACATGCCGCCTCGGACCCTGGAAGACAAGCCCACGGTCGGCTGGTCGAGCTGGTACACCTACTACGCCGATGTCACCGAGCAGGACGTGCGCGGCAACCTCGAGGTGATCGCGGACCTGAACGCCACGGGGAGCCACGCGCCGGTGGAGATGGTGCAGGTGGACGACGGCTGGCAGGTGGTGTGGGGGGAGAGGACGGCCAGCGACAAGTTACGGTAGGGCATGGCGGATCTGGCGGACGAC
>CAZHIK010001148.1:0-3125 GCA_964532635.1 uncultured Enterobacterales bacterium | reverse complement strand
GAGGTCGCTGTCCATGGCGTCATCCGCCTCGAAGGCCCAGCCGTAGTAGATCTGCAGCTCAGGGTAGTAGTCCCACCACGAGTGCATGTCGGTGTCGATGTCGCCCAGGTAGACCTCGCCGCCGATGGCCGTCTCGTCGAAGTAGTCACCCCAGGAGTGCTCCAGCAGCTCCTCGGTGTAGTCGTTCATCGCATCGACGGAGACCGAGCCCGAGTCCACCCCGATGTCGTTCAGCGGATCGTAGCCGTAGTAGTCCGGATCGAGGTCGTAGCAGCGGTCGGTGGCGTAGTAGGGCTCCCACTCCACATTCCAGGCCGCCAGCGCTTCGCCCGGGTCCACCGAGCTGGCGCGGGGGAAGTAGTACATCGCGCAGAGGTAGTTCTCGTCGTAGGTGTGGAAGTACATCTCGTGGGCCAGCGAGACGTAGATGTAGGACGACACGTCGCCGCCCTCGTACGACCACAGGTCCTGGATCTCACCGCGGCTGATCCCGAGGTAGCCGGTGACGCCGAGGTAGTCGGGGCGGAAGTAGTCCACCGGATCGGTGTCGGCGTCGGTGTCGCTGTCGGTGTCACCGTCCGCGTCGGTGTCGGTGTCGGTGTCGGTGTCGGTGTCGGTGTCGCCCTCGGGGGTGGCCGTGTCTTCGGGGACCAGGTGGGGCCGGCCCACGGGCATGCGGGCGAGGGTCAGCACGGACAGCAGGGGGGCGAGGCGGGTCATGGGCACTCCGGGGGAACGGCAGGGAGACTCTATAGCTGGATCGTGCCTGTTGCAGGCCGGGTGTTGACGTGTGCCTCGAGCCGGGCTGGACGTGGTGACTCTCGCCCCGTGGCCCGTCCTGTGAGAACATGGCGGCCGGAGGTTCTTGCGTTTGTCTGGGCGTACCCCCATCCTGGCGCTCCTGGCCGGTGTCGGTCTCACCCCGATCGGGTGCGGCGACCGCCGGATCGAAGACAGCGGAGAGGCGCTCGTCTGCGCCGAGGGCTGGCTGGCGGAGCGCGGCCTGTGTGTGCCCGAGCACTGCGGGACGGGGACCTGGGGTGAGCTGGAGCTCGACGAGGGGACGGTCCACGTGGACCTCGAGGCCGCCGATGGCGGCGACGGCAGCGCGAAGGCGCCCCTGCGTACCATCCAGGCCGGGCTCGATCTGGCTGGCGTGCGTGGCGGCGGACAGGTGGCCGTGGCGGCGGGGAGCTACGCGGAGACCCTGGAGTTCGCCGGCGACCACGCGGCCGTGCAGCTTGCCGGACGCTGCCGGGAGCTGGTGACGCTGGATGCGAGCGTCGGTGACGGTCTGACCTCGGGGCTGTTCATCGACGCCAAGTACGGAGAGGTCTCGGTGGCGGGGCTGAGCGTGGTGGGCTCGAGCTACGTCGGGATCCAGGTGGGCTCGGGGGTGGTGCGGCTGTCTGGGCTCCGGGTGGAGCGGAGCGGCCATGTGGGGATCGCGGCCTATCGGGACAACGCCACGGCCCCCTCCGTCGTGCAGGTGGACGATTGTGAGATCGTCGGCAACGCGGCGCTGGGGGTTCTGGCCTACGACTCGAGCACCCAGGTCAGCCTGGCCGACACGACCATTCGGGACACGGTCGCCGATGGGAGCGGGGAGCTCGGATACGGCATCCAGGCCTACGACGGCGCGACGGTACAGGCCCAGGGCTGCGAGCTGGTGGGCAACACGGAGTGGGGCGTGGAGGCCACCAACCCCGGCACCTCGCTCACCCTGATGGACACGACGATTCGCGGCACCCTGCCTGACCAGGACGGGGCGTTCGGAGGCGGCGTCGTAGTCAACCAAGGCGCGCTCTTGCACGCCGAGCGTTGCACGCTCGCGGACAACGCGGCTGTGGGCGTGATGGCCCATGGCCTCGGCACCGAAGGCGCGCTGTTGGACACTGTGGTTCGCGATACGCGACCCGACCAGGACGGGGCGTTCGGGTACGGCGTGCAGGCCTATGATGGCGCGCTGCTCCGGGTGGAGCGTTGCGAGCTATCGGGCAACACCACCGTAGGAGCCCTGGCCTTCGACCCGGGCACAGCGCTCCTGCTGGCAGGTACGACCATCCGCGACACGGTCTCCGATGGGAGCGGGGAGAGCGGGCATGGCATCCTGGCCGCCGACGGCGCCACGCTGGCAGCCGATGGCTGCGTGCTGGTCACCAACACTACGTTGGGGGTCTGGGCCGACGGGATGGGGACCCGGGTCCAGTTGTCCGACACGGTGATCCGGGACACCCTGCCCAGCGACGTCGGGACGCTCGGGGTCGGCGCCTATGTCGAAGACGGTGCGGTGCTCTTCATGGAGGACTGCGAGGTGGCGGGGAACAGCTCGACCGGCGTGGTCGCCAGGCGACCGGGATCGGAGGCCGTCCTCGTGGACTGCATCGTCCGCGACACGGTGCCAGACGTCGCGGGACAGTTCGGGTTCGGGCTGTTGGTCCACGACGGCGCGAAGCTGACTGCCGAGGGCTGCGAGGTCACCCACAACTCGATCACCGGGGCCCTGGTCTACGACCCGGGCACCGAGATCTCGCTTCGGGGCACGTTGGTCCACGGCACCCGGTCGGATGGAGACGAGGCCTACGGCCACGGCATCGGAGTTCGCGACGGCGCGATCCTGTGGGCCGAGGCTTGTGAGCTGACGGACAACAGGGGCGCAGGCATCGCGGTGGCGGGTCCCAGCACCGTGGGCACGCTCCTGGGTACGGTCGTCCGTGGCACCCAGCCCGATGTGAACGGGGACGCGGGGTACGGCCTCGAGGTCTACGACAACGCTGCGCTCTACGCGGAGGGCTGCGAGCTTGTGGGCAACACAGGGACGGGGATCTTCGCGGAAGGGCCGGGTACGCGGGTCGAGCTGGTGGACAGCACGGTCCGGGACACCCAGCCCTATTCCACCGGCGAGCGCGGCTACGGCATTGTGGCCAGGGATGGCGCGACCCTGGGGGTAGAGGGCTGCGCCCTGACCGACAACACGTCGGTCGGGGTCCTCGCCTACGATCTGGGCTCGGAGATCTCCCTCCTCGATTCTTCCATCTCCGGCACCCACTCTGGGTACGATCTGCGTGGTGCCATCGGCCTGGGGCTGGTGGCTCAGGGAGGAGCGACGGTCTCGGCCTCGGGAC
>CAZHIK010001147.1:0-3125 GCA_964532635.1 uncultured Enterobacterales bacterium | reverse complement strand
GCCCTACTACGAGATCCGCGTAGTGGACGACCAGGGCCAGGAGGTTCCCGCAGGCGAGACCGGCGAGATGTGGGTGCGCGGCCCCGCGGTCACCACCGGCTACCAGAACCGCCCCGAAGAGAGCGGCAAGCACTTCACCCAGGGCTGGTACCACACCCAGGACCTGGTCAAGGCCGACGCCGACGGCTGGGTCTACTTCGCCGGGCGCATCAGCGAGATGATGAAGATCGGCGGTATCCGGGTCTACCCCCTCGAGCTCGAGCGGGTCATCGGCCAGCACCCCGATGTGCGCGAGGTGGTGGTGGTCCGCCACATGGAGCGCCTGCGGGGCGAGGTGGCCCGGGCCGTGGTCACCACCACAGATGGCAGCACGCTGAACGCCCGTGGGCTCCAGAAGTACTGCCGCGAGCACCTGGCAGTCTACCAGGTGCCCCGCGTCGTGGAGTTCTGGGCCGAGATCCCCCATCTGCCCAACGGCAAGGTCGACAAGAAGGGCATCATCGCCGTGCCCACCGATCCCAAGCGGGACGAGCGGGCCTAGCCGATGCCGTCCCAGCGCGACCCCAAGCTGCTGCTCAAGGATCTGGGGGGCCTGGGCCTGTACTACCCCGGAGCCTGGGCCCTGAACCGTATGCCCCGCAGGGGCCTGACCGCCGCTGCGCGCATCGGCGCCTCGGTGGTGCGCCGCATGGAGCTGCACGATCCGGCCGTGGCTCGCGAAGAGCTGCAGCGCCTGTTCGGCTCCCGGCCTATGCCTGCCAGCGAAGCCGTGATCCTCAAGGAGGCGCTGCGGCTGGCCATGTTCAACGAGCTCGAGGTGCTGCGCTACCCCTGGCTCGATCCCGGCACCATCGGCACCGTCTGCGAGGTCGAGGGTCGCGAGCACCTCGACGCCGCCCTCGAGCGCGGCAAGGGTGCCATTGTGCTGATCGGGCACTTCGGCGCCAACCAGATGATCATGCCGGCCCTGGGCTACAACGGCTACCCGATGAACCAACTGTCGGCTCCACCCACGGTCTGGGCCGACATCCTGCGCGACACCCGCACCACCCCCCTGTGGGAGAAGGTCCTGGCGCGACGCTGGGAGCTCGAGCAGCGCCTGCCGGTGCAACACATCAACGTCTTCGAGTTTCTGCGGCCGGCGTACAAATGTCTCGCACGAAACGAAGTCCTGGGCCTGGCCTTCGACGGCGGTGGGGGCACCCGCTGGACCCAGGTGAAGCTGCTCGACCGCACCGCCAACGTCAGCACCCAGCCGGCCCAGCTGTGGCGCGCCACCGGAGCGGCCCTGCTGCCCACGGTGGTGGTGCGCCAGACCGGCACCGTTCGCCACCGGGTGATCATCGAGCCCGCCCTCGAGTGGCAGCCCCGCAAGGACAAGGCGGAGGCCTTCGAGGTCAACATGCAGGCCTTCGTGGACCGCTTTGGCGCCTGGGTGCAGCGCTACCCCGACCACTACCTGCACTTCATGCTGATGCGCCGACGGGTGCGCGGCACCGACGTGGTGCCCTTCTTTCCGGACTACCCGCCCGCCGACGATGCGATGAGCAGTGAGGAAGCCGCGAAGCGACTGAAGGAAGCGGGCGAGCGCTCCTGAACAGCGGCTACACCGCGGGTGAAGCCGCCGAGGCCTTGCGAGGCCGGGGAGAGCGGCGCTGCCCAAGCCCATGGGGCTCCGCGCCCTGCTCCAAGCCGTGCGCGAGCCGCCGGATGCTTCGTAGGCGTGACAATTCGAAGGCAGCGAGACGAAGGATTTCGGGCTACCGTGGGCCGGCGATGCCTTCCCGAACCAGCCAGACCCTGCTCCGCGCTGTGTGGATGCCGCTCTTGGCGGTTTCCATTGCGGGCTGCCTGAGCCGCTATTCGCCCACCGACACCGCTGGCGACGGCCTGCTGCCCGTCGAGGAACTCTCCTCAGTGAACCTCCACGCCACCAGCGTGCAGGTCCAGTGGGAAGTGCGCGCCCCCACTCGCGCCCGCCTGCGCTACGGCATCGACAGCGTCCGCGAGAACCTGGTCTACAGCTCCGACGAACCCAGCACCGACCACCTGGTCCGGATGCACTTCCTGCGCCCCGACACCGAGTACATCTTCCGGGTGGAGCTGCTCGAGGACGGGGAGCCCGTGGGCCACGAGTCAGGCACCTTCACCACCCCCCCGATCCCCGACGAACTCCCCGAGTTCGACATCGAGGTCGATGAGCTCGGCGAGCACGGCCTGATCGCTGCCAGCGTGATGGGTGACTCCAAGGCCGCCGTGGTGCTGTCCCAGGAAGGCCACTACGTCTGGTGGCAGGTCGAAGAAAACCAGCAGCTCACCATCGCCCAGGTGCGCATGGGCCCCGACGGCGAGTCCATCTACTACCACGCCTACGACAAGGGCGAGAGCGAGGACGAGGACGCCATCTACGAGATGCGCAAGGTGTCCCTCGAAGACGGCAGCGTCGAGACCTTCGACATCCGCTTCAACCACCACGACTTCTGGGTTCACGACGACGGCACCGTCGCCTGGATCCGCGGCGAGAACCTGAAGGTGGCGGGCCGAACCTACCGCGGAGACTCCATCGTCGAGACCGATCCCGACGGGAACGAGACCCAACTCTGGTCCAGCTGGGACCACCTCCGCTTCGACATGAGCGCCGCCTGCAACAGCAGCGAGAGCCACATCTGGACCCACGCCAACGCCCTGTACTACGACGCTGACCGAGACATGTACCTCCTGTCCCTGCGCGAGACCGACTCGGTAGTGGCTGTGGAGCGCTCCACTGGCGACACGGCATGGATCCTGGGTGGCTGCGAGTCCGACTTCCGCTTCCCGGAAGCCACACGCTTCCACGGCCAGCACCAGATCCAGTCCACCGAACACGGCCTGCTGGTCTACGACAACCGCCCGGACGACAAGTACTCCCGGGTCGCCGAGTACACCTTGGACTTCGAGGAGGGCGAGGTCACGGAGGTCTGGTCCTACGAAGGCGAGCAGGCCTACTCCACCAACGTGCTTGGCGACGCCCAGCGACTCTCCTCGGGCAACACACTGGTCACCTGGAGCACCGCCGCGGTGATGGACGAGGTGGATCCCGACGGCCAGCTGTTGTGGCAGGCCTCCTTCGGCTTCGGCACCGTCCT
>CAZHIK010001146.1:0-3126 GCA_964532635.1 uncultured Enterobacterales bacterium | reverse complement strand
CCTTGAGCTTGCGCAGGGCATCGATGGCTTCCTTGTCGGAGTGCAGCGCCTGGGCCCGGCTGCCCATGGGCACGCGCTTCTGGACCGGAGCCCGCAGCCAGTGGGCGCCGTCGCCCGCCGCGTCCATGATCCAGGCCAGGGACTCGGGGGCGCCGAACTCGGCTCGCTTGTGGGCCTGGTAGTTGCTCTCGAGCTCATCGAGCCAGTCCTGACGGGCGGTCTGACCTTCCTCGCTGGAGAGGTACTCCTCGAGCTCGGCCTGGGCCGCACCCTTGGACTCGGTGTAGTTCAGCGCGATCTCGGAGATGGTGCAGTCGGTGAAGACGAAGCCCTCGTAGACCTCGTCGATCTCCACCCGGATCACCCGGACCTCCTTACCGACGGGCACGTCGAGGCGCTGGACCTCGTCGAGGATGCGGATGGGGTTGCCCAGGGCCTCACCGTCGAGCTCGAGGGTGATGGTGTGGGGCCGGCTGTACTCGCGGTAGGACTTCTTGCCCTCGCTCAGGTTTCCGGGCCAGATGGAGAGGCTGTCGATATGGGTGGCTGTCCGCAGGTCCAGCTCGATCCAGGCGCCCTTGCCTGCACCCTGCTCACCCTCGATCCAGCCGGATCCCAGCAGGCCGTCGAAGGCGAGCTCAGCCTCGTACTCGGTGCCGTCGGACTCGTGCTCGGAGCTGGCCTTGACCCGCGGCGCGGGGGCCGCATCAGCCAGGGAGGGCAGGCCTGCGGTGGCGATCAACGCGAGGGCGGCGGGGACGAGGAGTGCAGGGCTCTTCATGGGACCTCCAGGAAAGGAGACTCGTACCGTGACGGGGCGGATGGGGTCAAGCACGCGAGGTGAGGATCCCGTCAGGCCAGACCCCTGAGGCTTGCGGGTCGTTCCCGCGGGATGTATCGCTGCTCTCCGCCCCGCGTTCAGGAGCCTCCATGCGCAGCCTCGCCCTCCTCGCCTTGTGTCTCCCCTCCCTCGCCTCGGCCGACGAGCTCAGCTCGCCCACAGGGGGCGAAGAGGACCTGCTCGGCGAGCACGACACGCTGACCCCGGACGAAGGGGACGAGACCCCCATCATCAACGGCGATGACGCCGCCGAGGAAGACTGGCCCATGACCGGGGGCATGATGATGGACGCCACCATGAGCATCTGGGGCCATGTGATGGACTTCCGCATGTTCGTGTGCTCCTCCACACTCATCGCCCCCGACGTCGTGATGCTCGCGGCCCACTGCATCGACGCCGACTCGTTCACCTACGGCATGGGTGAGCTGACCGACGTGGACATCCGCTGGACCCGGCAGGCCGACCTGAGCGCCCACGACGGCAGCACCATCGCCGAATGGCCCGCCGACGCCGTGTCCGCATGGGACTGGGCCCACCACCCCGACTGGGACATCTACGGCCTGGACATGGGCATAGGCGCGAGCAAGGACATCGCCCTGCTGTTCCTGGACGAGCCCGTCCTCGACGTGCCCTTCGCCTACCTGCCCACCGCCGAGGAGGCCACACAGGTGGTGGAGGGCGCGGAGGTGGCCGTGGTTGGCTGGGGCCAGCAGACCTCCGACAGCAACCCACCGACGGGCACCTACGCTTACAAGCAGCAAGGCCTCAGCTACATCTCCGAGCTCGGTGTGTTCGAGTTCCAGGTGGGCCTCGAACCCGAGGACGTGCGCAAGTGCCACGGTGACTCCGGCGGCCCCAGCTTCCTGACAATCGAGACCGAGACGGTGGATCCCGTCCGGGTCGTGGGGGTGACCTCTCACGCCTACGACAGCAGCGACTGCCGCCGCACCGGCGGAGTGGACACCCGGGTGGACGCCTACCTCGATTGGATCGACGAGGAGATGCGCTCCCGCTGCGCCGACGGCACCAGGGCCTGGTGCGAGGAAGAAGGCATCCCCGTAGCCCCGCTGCCCGAGCCCATCGACACCGGCGACACCGGCGATACCGGCGACGATGGAAACGGCGGCAACAGCGGCGTGTGCGGCTGCACCGGAGCCCCCGCCCTGCCCGGCGCGGCCCTGGGTGTCCTCGGCCTGCTGGGCCTCGCCGTGAGACGTCGCAATCAGGCCTGATCCGGGCTGATCCCGAGGGTCCGCGAGGTTACCTGGGGACCATGCACCCCCACCTGCTTCCACATGATGTCGGCTGGCTCGAGGTCATCGCTGGCTGTATGTACAGCGGCAAGACCGAAGAGCTGATCCGCCGGGTTCGCCGGGCGCAGTATGCCCGCCAGCCCGTGGTGGTCTTCAGCCCCTCCATCGACCGTCGCTACAGCCAGGACTGCGTGGACTCCCACTCGGGCCACAGCATCCGGTCCATCAAGGTCGCCAAGTCCGCGGACATCCCGGCGCTGGTGGGCGACGCCATGGTGGTGGGCATCGACGAGGCCCAGTTCTTCGACGACGAGCTGGTGAGCGTGGCCAACGACCTCGCCAAGTCCGGCAAGCTGGTGGTGGTGGCGGGCCTCGACCTCGACTACCGCGGCATCCCCTTCAACCCCATGCCCGCGCTGCTGGCCACCGCCGAGTACATCGACAAGATGCTCGCCATCTGCGTGGTCTGCGGCAACCCGGCCGACCGCTCCCAGCGCATCGTCAACCGCGACGCCCGGGTGCTGGTGGGCGAGAAGGACGCCTACGAGGCCCGCTGCCGCAAGTGCTGGGATCCAAACAACTTCACTCCCTCCCAGGAGCACCTGCCCTTCAGCATGGGCCGCAACCTGGCCGAGGAATAGAGCTGTCGGTGCCAGGCTGACAGGATCAGATCAGCGACACCTGCTGCTGATCTCGCCGCCCGTACCACCGCAGCACCGCGTGGGTGTCCTGCCAGCGGTGCAGGGCGAGCACGGGACAGCTGGGCAGCAGGTCGTGCTCGAAGCCGTGGCGTGACCAGGGGTTGAGGTAGCCCTGGAGGTCCACCTTGGTAGGCTCGTCACAGCGCCGACCGAGCCAGAGCACTCCAGCGAGGTCGCTGTAGATCGGGTCACGGAAGATGGTGGGCGCGGGGCGGTCACCGTAGCAGAGCTCGATGTCGCTGCTGTCGCCGTCGCGGTAGCCCTCCATGCTGCGGGGCACTCCGTAGAGGAAGTCCCGCATATAGCCGGCGGAGACCGTCCAAGGCTGGTC
>CAZHIK010001145.1:0-3126 GCA_964532635.1 uncultured Enterobacterales bacterium | reverse complement strand
GAAAAGGACGTCGACTTCTACGAGCGCGTGAACGAAGCCGACGACACCGCGGTGGCCTCCCTCGAGCCCACCTTCGTCGAGCTGCTGGGCTCCTTTGGCGCCCACTCTCGTGTCTTCGTCCGTACCCTGCGCGACGGCCTGCCCGTCCCCGAGCCCCTGCCCGATCCGGTGCCCATGGAGAGCGTCGAGGAGCTGCCCCTCGAAGCCCCCGCCGAAGCGCAGACCGACGCCCCCGAGGACTCCGAATGAAAGTGCGCTCGCTCCCTTGGGCCCTGGCCCTGCTGCACCTGCTCCCCGGTGCAGCCCTGGCCGAGGGCTACAGCCTCGATCCCGAGCTGGTCTCCTCCAGCTTCTCGTTCCATGCCATGCCCGGCCTCGACAGCCCCGTCATCGACGGCCAAGGCGGCATGCGCGTCGGCACCCTGCTGCAGCTTCAGCAAGACCCGCTGGTGCTGTACCTGGGCGAGAGCGACGAGGCCTCCATCGTCAACAGCCGCGGCGACGTCCAGCTGGGCCTGTCCTACGACTGGAACACCCGCCTCTCCACCCGCGTGATCATCCCCATGGCCTTCCAGGGCGCCGGCGACGTGCCGGAGCTGGACGCCGCGGGCATCGGCATGCGCAACCTCAGCCTGGGCGGCCGCGTGGGCCTGGCCACCACCGAGATCCTCACGGTGTCCGCCCGCGCCGACGTGGGCCTGCCCACGGGCACCCGCGACCGCTACATGGGCGAGGCTTCGCCGAGGGTGAGCCTGGGCTTCCTGGTGGGCGCTCAGCTGGGCCCCATCGAGGCCAACATCGACGCCGGCTACTCCGGGGCCACCATGGTGGAGACCGAGTACGACCTGAGCCAGGGCTCCGAGGTCGTGGCCAACGCCGGCCTACGCTACCAGCTGGTCCCCGACCGCTTCGCCGTGGGTGCGGTAGCGCTCACCCGCGCTGGCGCTCAGACCACCCTCGATCCTGGGGGCACCCGCACCGAAGCCGTGGGCGTGCTGCAGGCCTGGCCCACCGAGGCCCTCCAGGTGGACCTGGGCGTGGGCCGCGGACTCACCAAGGGCTACGGCACCACCAACGCCCGCTTCATGCTGGGCGTCACCTGGATCAAGCCCGCCTTCGTGCCCGAGCTCATCACCGTCGAGCGGGATCCCAACGAAGACGCCCTGACCCTCAACGGCCGACGCCTGGTCGACGACCTGCCCGACGAGCCCCTCGACGACGAAGAGATCGACTGGAAGCAGGGCGAGCTGGCCCGCGTCGAGGTCCACAAGCAAACCATCACCATCCGCGACGACATCCAGTTCGCGGTGGGTTCCGACCGGATCCTGCCCGAGTCCCTGCCGGTGCTCGACCAGGTGGCCGACCTGATGGCCAGCTACTGGCAGATCGACCACCTGCTGGTGGAAGGCCACGCCAGTGAAGAAGGCGAGTTCGACGTCAACTTCGAGCTCTCCATCGAGCGGGCCCGCTCCATCTACAAGACCCTGGTAGAAAAGGGCGTACACCCCGCCCGCCTGTCCTTCCGGGGCTTCGGCGAGGTGGACCCCACCGCCGTCGGCGACACCGAAGCCAGCCTGGCCCGCAACCGGCGCGTCGAGTTCCACATCGTGCGCCAGCTCGAGGCCCTCGAGGTCCCGCCCACCTACTCCGAGACCGTGCGCCTGCCCTGGACCGGCGAGATCGTCCCGGTCCGCCAGGCCGCCGAGCGCCTGCTGGGCCAGGAGTACGAGATCATCAAGCCCATCGGCCCTGACGAGGACGAACAGGCCGTGGACCAGTTCCGCAACATGCTCGACGAAGGTGAGCAGGACGACCGGGAGAGCCATCTCCACGAGTACAACGAAGAGGTCCCCGACTTCGACAACCTCTACGACGACGAAGAGGAGCAGACCGAGGAGGACAGCCCATGATCACCCCCGCCACCCTGTCCCTGCTCTTGGCCTGGGCGCCCCCCGCAGCCCACGCCGACGCTTGCTACAACAACCTCACCCAGGACATGAACTGCAACGCGGTGGATGTCCTGGACGAGCCGCCCATCAACGATCCGGACTGCGACTACGACAGCGCCGACTACTACTTCGACTACCTGGGCAACGGCTGCGACTACCCCGTGGCCGACATGGACACCGACGGTGACGGCCTGGGCTGGGGCACGTTCTCGGTGCTGGGCGAAGACGGCCTGCCCGACTCCACCATCACCCTGTCCTGCGACAACTGCCCGGAAGAGCCCAACCTCGACCAGGCCGACGAAGACTGCGACGACATCGGCGATGAGTGCGACAACTGCCCCGACATCTACAACCCCAAGCAGGCCGACGCCGACAAGGACAACCTGGGCGCCGAGTGCGACAACTGCCCCAGCCACTACAACCCCACCCAGGCCGACGACGACGGCGACGGCGTGGGCGAGGCCTGTGACACCTGCCCCGGGCTGGACAACCCCGACCAGTTCGACGCCGACGTGGACGGTGTGGGCGACGAATGCGACAACTGCCCCAACGAGTCCAACGAAGACCAGGCCGACGATGACGGCGACGGCGTGGGTGAAGCCTGCGACGCCTGCCCGGGGCTCGACGACGATCAGACCGACAGCGACGGCGACAACGTGGGCGATGCCTGCGACAACTGCGTCGAGGACTACAACCTCGACCAGGCCGACAGCGACGGCGACGGTGTGGGCGACTACTGCGACCTGTGCCCCGACGACGACGACGCCGAAGGCTCTGCCCTGGACGCCGACGGGGACAACGTCGGCGACGGCTGCGACAACTGCCCTGACACCCCCAACCAGTACCAGCAGGACGAAGACGGCGACGGCTGGGGCGACGAGTGTGACACCTGCCTGGGCCTGGTCAATCCCGAGCAGGCCGACGCCGACGAAGACGGCGTGGGCGACGAGTGCGACAACTGCCCGGACACCTCCAATCCCTCCCAGCACGACGCCGACCGCGACGGCGTGGGCAATGCCTGCGACCTCGACGAGCGCCTGCGAGGTGGTGGCGGCTGCAGCAGCGCCGCCCCGGTCGGCGGTTCCCTCGGCCTGCTGGTCCTCCTGGCCGGCGCCCTCACCCGCCGCCGACGCATCCACTCATAGCAAAGACTCTCCCCTCTCCCCCCCGGGGAGAG
>CAZHIK010001144.1:0-3128 GCA_964532635.1 uncultured Enterobacterales bacterium | reverse complement strand
GGCTCGACTGGCCGACGCACCCTTCGTCAAGGTCGAAGCCACCCGCTTCACCGAGGTCGGCTACGTGGGGCGCGACGTCGAGTCCATGGTGCGCGACCTTGTGGCCGAGTCCATCAAGCTGGTCCGCAAGGAGCACATGGCCCGCAAGACCTCGGAAGCCCAGGAAGCCGCAGAGCGTCGCCTGCTCGACATCCTGCTTCCCACACCGCCGGGCCGCACCCCCGGCCGCAGCAGCAGCCGCGATGCCATGCGCGACCAGCTCCGTTCTGGGGCGCTCGACGAGCGCAAGGTCCAGGTCGACGTCCCGGTCAAGAGCGGCGGCATCCCCATCTTCCCGGTTGGTGGCGGCAACCCCGACCAGGGCGCGGGCATGAGCGAGATGCTCGAAAAGCTCATGCCCAAGCGCCAGCACCGCCGCGAGGTCACCGTCAAGGAAGCTCGTCGGCTGCTGATGGAGCAGGAGCTCGAGGCCCTGGTCTCCGACGCCGAGGTGGCCGACATCGCCATCCGCAAGGCCGAGCAGGAGGGCATCGTCTTCCTCGACGAGATCGACAAGATCGCAGCCCACGAGCAGGGCCGGGGCCCCGACGTCTCCCGCGAGGGTGTGCAGCGGGACATCCTGCCCATCGTCGAGGGCAGCACCGTCCAGACCCGCTGGGGGCCGGCGCGCACCGAGCACGTGCTCTTCATCGCGGCCGGGGCCTTCCACGTGAGCAAGCCCTCGGATCTCATCCCCGAGCTCCAGGGCCGTTTCCCGGTGCGTGTGGAGCTGTCATCCCTCGACCGCGACGTGCTCCGTCGCATCCTCACCGAGCCCGAGAACGCCCTGACCCTCCAGTACCAGGCCCTGATGGCCACCGAGGGTGTGGAGATCGAGTTCACCGAGGAAGCCCTGGACCACATCGCCACCATCGCGGCCGACGTCAACGAGCGCACCGAGGACATCGGGGCTCGTCGTCTCCAGACGGTGATGGAGCGGCTGATGGAAGAGGTCTCCTTCCACTCCCCCGGCTGGCGGGGCGCCCGGGTGCTCGTCGACCGGGCCATGGTTGAAGAGCGCCTCGCCGATGTTATCGCAGATACCGACCTCACACGCTTCATCCTGTAGGCGGATGCATGGCAGATCCACAAGACAAGTCCTCCGGAACCGAGCAGCAGACCGGCCTGATCGAGGCTGAGATCCAGGCCATCGATGAGCTCTACGACCGCGTGCGCTCCGGTGACATCTACTCGGTGCTGGGCGTCTCTCCCGACGCCGACGTCAAGTACATCCGCAAGGTCTACTACGAGCTGTCCCGCAGCTGGCACCCCGATCAGTTCTACCGGCGCGACATCGGCGCCTACAAGCAGAAGCTCGAGGACATCTTCGTCGGCATCAACCGTGCCTACACCATCCTCACCGATCCTCGTCGCCGCGCCGACTACGACTCGGAGCACGGAGGCGAGGCCACCGCTGCCCCCACCCCCGCGCCCCGCAGGCCCGGTGCCGAAGGCGAAGACGGCGCGCCCAGGCCCGGTGAGGCCGCGGTGGAGCACGAGGTGGCCTTCCGCGCCGACACCCGCGTGCGCCAGGATGCCGCCGAAGCCGCGCAGCAGGTGCTGGTCGCCACCCCGCGTCGCCGCCGCCGTCGTGGTCGGATCCCGGGCATGGAGAAGGTCCACGAGCAGGTCATGGCTCGCCTCGGCAAGGCCCGCCGACACTTCAAGGCCGCCGAGCGCGAAGCCGGCGAGGGCAACTTCGTGGCCGCAGCCTCCAACGCCTACGTGGCCATGACCTTCGATCCCGAAGAGCCCCGCTACCGCGCCCTGTGGGAAGAGTACGACCCCAAGGGGCGCACCCAGCTGGCCCAGCAGCACATCCACCTGGCCGAGAGCGCGATGTCGTACCACAACATCAAGGCCGCGGTGTACAACTACCAGAAGGCCTGCGAAGCGGGGCCGCCCGATGCCGAGCCCTACTACCAGCTGGCCAGGCTCCTGCTGCAGTCCGACGAAGACCGCGACGAGCGCGAGATCATGAAGCTGCTGCGCCGCGCCGTGGAGCTGTCGCCCCGCAACACCCGCATGCGCCTGGCGTTGGCCGACTTCTACCTGGAGCAGGGTCTGCTCGCGAACTCCCGCCGTGAGTACGAAGAGGTCCTGCGCATCGAGCCTGGCAACTCCGACGCCAAGTCCGGCCTTCGGAAGGTGCGGCGGTGAAGTGCTGCGCTGTCCTGGCGCTCGCCCTGCTGGTCGCCTGCAACCCCGAGCCCGAGGACACCGCACCCGTCGGACCCACCCGCAACATGGTGCGGGCCACCCGGGTGAGCACCACCAACGCCGAAGAGCTGCTGCTCGTCGGGCTGCGCTCCGACGGTGGGGTGGGTGACTTCGCCCTCACCAACGGCAGCCTCACCGCCGTGGTCCACGCCCCCGACATCGACGATCTGGGGCTGGACACCCAGATCCACCGTGCGCCCGCCGGCGGCTCTCTCATCGATCTGGCACCCCCTGGGGGGCGCGACGCCCTGCCCCAGGTGCTGCAGGTGGTGGGCTTCGATCCCCAGGTGCGGGTGGTCTACCAGTCCGTCACGGTGGAGGAAGAGGGCAAGGCTCTGCACGCCGTGGGGCGCATCCTGGATCCCGAGCGCAAGGTCGGCGTGGCCCTGGACGACGACGACTTCGTGGAGCAGCTCGTCGTGGCCACCACCTGGCGCATGTGGGACCGGGAGAGCTGGGTCGAGGTCGAGACCGTGGTCAGCAACCAGACCTCTCGCCCCGTGGAGCTGGACCCCATCGGAGATCTGTTCGTCACCGACGGGATCGGTCACTCGCCCTTCCTCCCTCTGCCCGGCCGGGGCTTCGATCTCGACGACGGCGAGGCCCTGCTCACCCCCTGGATCGTCTTCGACGCCCATCCCGATCTGCCCTGCGCGTTCGGGGTGCTGTCCCTCGAGAGCGAGCAGCTGTACGTGATGCCCGACATGGACACCGACGGTCGTGTTCGCGGAGTCTACGTGGGCCTCGAAGACCAGTCCAAGGACGCCATCGGATCCGGGGAGCAGCGTGCCTGGGTGCGGCGCTACACCGCCTCACCGGGCAGCGACATGACGGGGGTGACCCGCGAGGTACTGGATCTCATCGGCGAG
>CAZHIK010001143.1:0-3138 GCA_964532635.1 uncultured Enterobacterales bacterium | reverse complement strand
GTCGGATGAGATCGCCATGCGCCCCGGTACCTCCTCGGCTTGGCAGCGTACCAGCCCGAAGAGCCCCGGATCAAGCAAGGAGAACACCACTCGAATCTCCCGGTGACACTCTCGAAAGACCATGTTTCGAGGCCTATGACCAGAGCCTGGGCTGCGCGACAGCGCCAGGCGCCAGCACAGGCGGACACCGGGAGGAGAAATAACTTCGTAAGGTACTTTTGAAGAGCACTATGCACCACAGCTCCACCACCCCGGTTTCCCCCTCGGGTGCCGTGGCTGCTAGACTCCAACGGCTCGATCTCCAACAGGGGGGCTGCATGGCCCTTTTTCTCACGACCATCGCTCTGAGCAGCATCGCACTCGGCGCCGAGTGTGAGCAGCGCAGCACCCTCTCTCAGATCGCAGCGTCGCTCAACGCCGCCGAGTCCTCGTACACAGGCATGGATCTGCCAGGCTTCAACGAGACCCGCGACCGCGTGCTCGGGATGCTGGAGTGCCTCGGGGAGCCGCTGAACAAGGCGGACGCCGCAGCGTTCCACCGGGTGATCGCCCTGGACGGCTACCTGCAGAGCAAGCCCGAGCGCACCGTCGCCGCCTACCGCACCGTGCTCGCACTCCAGCCGGGCTTCGCTCTCAGCTCGAACATCGCGATGCCGGGCAATCCCCTCCATGAGCGCTTCGAGGAAGCCGCTCGACTGGGACCGGGGGAGATGACGGCCCTCTATCCGCCCGCGGGAACGGTACTCTTCGTCGACTCGGTGATGGCCACGGAGCGGCCCAGCGAGCGCCCGTGCATCCTGCAGCTGACCGCGGCGGACGGAACGATCCTCTGGACGGGCTACCTCAACGAGGGTGAAGCCAATCCAGACTGGACCACCCTCGATCTGCAGCTCCCCGAAGACGTCGGCCCCCTGTCGGGCACCAAGATCGTTCCCACCGGGCCCAACGTCCCGCTGCTGGCGTCCGCCGGTGGTGCTGCGCTACTGGCTGGCGGCCTCTACGGCGTGGCCTACGCCTCGAGCAAGAAGTACGACGATCCCGACAACCCGGACATCGAGACCCCGGACGATCTCTACGCCCTGCGGCGCAAGACCAACGCCATGGTCTACACCTCCGCCGGCCTGGGGGCTCTGGCCGTCGCCCTCGGAGTGGGCTCCTTCGTCGAGGTCGGCCCCACGGTGGGCTGGACCTGGCGCTGGTAGACCGACAGCTTCGACGGGGCCGCTGCGTCCACTGACTACAAGAAGATCTCCGTGTCGCAGTAGGGGCACTGGATCACCCCCCGCCCCACCAGCTCCAGCTGCCCCGCACAAGCAGGACAGCAGCGCGCGGTCTTGAGCGCGTGGGCTTCGCGGGAGTAGATGACCCCCTGCCTCCAGTTCATGTAGCCCTGCAGGTCCCCCGCCCCGACGGCCTGGTAGATCCAGGCCCGCAGCACCGAGGGGGGCGCGTTCAGCTCCTGGCTGAGATCGTCCAGGCCGATGCGGGCGCGGGCGGCCACCAGGCCGGGCAGCATGCGCAGGCCCTCCTGCTCGTGGCGCTGGGTGCACACCCAGCCCTCGCGGGCGTCCAGGCGGCAGAGCAGCCGGCCGTCGAGCTTGAGCTGGAAGAGCACCTCCTCGATGCGGTCCGCCGGGACGTCGCTCACGGCCGTGATCTCGGCGAAGCTGGCGCAGCCGCGACGGTGCAGCAGCTCCACCACAGAGTCCAGGGCCACGGGTGAGCTTCCATCCCGCAGCTGCCGCAGGCCCCGCGCCCCGAAGGCCAGGGCCGGCACCAGAAAGAAGCACATGGGCATGAATCCGCAGCAGGTGCCGCCGAAGATGCCCATGCCGATGCTCTCACCGTCCACGGAGCCGTAGCCCTCGATGATGGGCTCGAGGGTCATCACCGCCGCCAACACGAGGCCGAAGGCCAGCACGCACAGGGCCGCCAGGACGAACCAGCCCGCCCGGGCCAGGAGCCGGCGGTCCAGCAGACCGGCGAGGGCCAACACGAAGGCCGCACCCGGCCCGAAGATGACGGCCCCACCGGCCGCGGCTGCGCCCACCATGGTCTGGTCATCGAGGGGATCGATGAGCATGGCCACCGCCAGCAACACCCAGACGACGAAGATCACCAGGGCCAACGCTCCCAGGATCAGCGAGGGGATGGAGGGGATGAGCTGGCGGAGGATGCTGCGTGCGCTGGGCATGGTCGTTCCGGGGACGATCGGAGGCTATCACCCACAGTCAGCGGTCTGGGGTACAGCCTGGGGTCAGCGGTCCTTGCCCCTGGGGCGCCACGCCGTCATCATGGGGGTTCCCCGGAGGCATCATGAAGCGCAGCCCCATCCTAGTTCTGGCCCTGCTGGCCCCCCTCGCCATCGCCGACAGCGAGACCTGGCCCCTCGATAGCTCCACCGAACTCAGCTTCGACCCCGCCCTGGTCGAGGTGAGCGACGGCGCAGCCACCCTGATCTCGAGCCTCACCGGCACTGGCTCCGATGGCGACCTGGTGGTCAGCAGCGGCAGCATCGACCTGTCCACCGACACCAGCGGCAGCCGCACGGTGGCCGATGGCGCGGCTTGGTCACTGACCAGCTCCCTGAGTGCCGGCGACACGAGCTTCGCCTTGGATGCCTACAGCGCTGGGCTCGAGGCCGGGGACGAGCTGCTGCTCATGGACATGCAGGGCACGACCTCCGCTACCACTGGTGTGGGCAGCTGGGAGCTGGTGCGGGTCAGCGCCATCAGCTCCGGCGTGGTGACCACCACCGAGCTGATGAACGACTACGACGGCGTGAACCACGTGGTGATCGCCCAACGCGTGCCCAACTACGACGACGTCACCCTCAGCGCCTCCACCCTCACCACCAGCGGCTGGGACGGCAGCTCCGGTGGCATCGTGGCCTTCAGGGCCGCCGGCACCCTGACCCTCGACTCCAGCTCCACCATCGAGGCCTCGGGCCTGGGCTACCTCGGCGGTGCCGGGGGCAGCAGTTCGGGCACCGGCGGCGGTGGGGGCGAGACCTGGATCGGCGTGGACGGCCCCGGCGGCGATGTCTCCACGGCGGGCACCGGCGCGGGCGGGGGCGGCCAGGGCGTGGGGGCCACGACCAAGACCGAGGGCGGCCCCGGCGGCTACGGCGCGGGCGGT
>CAZHIK010001142.1:0-3144 GCA_964532635.1 uncultured Enterobacterales bacterium | reverse complement strand
CTCCGTGGGATGGGCCTGGAGCAACGCTTCGTCGTGGACGTGGGGCACCGCGGCACCTCTGGGCGCGAGTCTAACCGGCGGGCCCCACCCTCAGGCTCTCCGATCACCTCGCGCAGGGATCGCGTCCGGCCCCGCGACCTCGAGCCGACCTGCGCCCATCGGAGCGGCAGCCTCTCCAAGACCGGGAGCAGGACGACGGGCACCCCGCCACCACCCTCCAAGCCTCTGCGGGGCCGAAGGCCCCTGCGCCTCTGCGCGAGATCCTGACGACCGACGAGCCTGCGGAAACCTCAGGCCCCCGAGATGAACCTCTCGAAGGGCAACTCGCAGAACCCCGCCCGCGCGGCCTCGCGCCAGTCTTTCTGTCTTTCTGGCAGCCGGCCAGCCCTCTACTGCGACCCGATCCCATACGCCGAGCTGCTCACGCCCCTCAGCAACTCTCGGGAGCCGGGCACCGAGGTCAACACCCCGGCAGGTGGTGCCGCGATCCTGGCCGGCTCCAGGTCCTGGACAAACAGCTCGAGGGAGAAGATCAGCTCACAGGTCGGGCGGCTCCAGGTGGGGCAGGTCTCGAGCTCGGGCACCTCGTCGTAGCCTTCTCCGCTCGCCCCGCAGTCCTGGCCCTGGACCAGCACATCGAGATCGTTGTCCGACCAGCTGTTGTCCTCCAGCAGCGCATGGGCCCCGTCCAGCAGCAGCCCCGCCCCCTGGTTGTCCTCGATCCGGTTTCCCCGGAGCAGCAGCCCCTTGCCCTGCTCCCACGCGGAGACATCGGCCGCGTACACACCATCGCCGCAGCGGCTCGTCAGGCCATGGGACAGCGCACGACTCCCGGTGATGGTGCTGTCCTGGATCGCGAAGCTGCCCTCCCCCGCCAGGTAGACTCCAGCGATGCTGTTGTCCGAGATGCTGCAGTCTTCCAGGCGCAGATCGGGGGCGGCGTGAGGGCCCTGCTCGGAGGCGAAGACCCCGACACCACCACCGAGATCCACGCTCGGCTGCGTCTCCGAGATCGTGGTGGACCGCAGGTCGAGCAGCCCGCTCGCCATCGCCGCGGCGCCCGCGAACTGGTTGCCGACCAAGGAGCAGTCGCTGCAGGTCAGGCGGGATCCCTGGAAGGACACGAACAGCCCCGGCCCCTCGTTGTCCAGCACCCAGAGCCCATCGCCGGCCAGGACCGCGCCATCCTGGACGAGCACGCCCATCCCGACGATCCCACCCTGGGAGAAGTCCATCCCCGTACCGGTGATGCTGGAGGCGCGCACGCCGACGCGGGTGCCTCCATCGAACGCCGCCAGCCCGATGGCGGTGTTGTCAACCACATCGACGCCCTGGACCCAGAGCGAAGAGCCGCCGCCGACCTGCAGACCGTACCCACCCCCGACCACCTCGCTCGGCCGGGTGTCACGCACGCTGCTGTCCAGGATCACGACCTCGGTGCCGAAGTCGTACGTTCCCAGTCCCGCGCCGATGTTTCCGATGAGCTGGCTGTCCTCGATCCGCACCGAGGCGCCATCCGCCGCGATCACGCCCAGCGCGGTGGCGTCCAGGCCCACAGGCATCGAGTCCCGCACCACGACATCTCTGAGCGTGATCTCGGTTCCAGGATGAATCGCCTGGACACCCGCTCCCGCGTTGCCGGAGATGGTGCACCCCTCGAGCTGGAGCCTCGCTCCGTCCTGGGCGGCCAATCCACAGCCATACATGTCATCGGCGTCAGAGCGGGTCTCCTCGACCACGGTGTCCAGGAGCGACACCGTCGTGCCCAGGCCATGGGTATACAGACCCGCAGCCATGTTTCCACGCAGCTCGCAGCTCTCCGCCCAGACCGATGCGCCCGCCCCGACCTCGAGCCCGATCCCGTCGTGAGCGCCCGTGCCCGCCGAGGTGTCGTTCACCGAGCACCCGTTCAGCCTCGCCTCCACACCATCGCCGGAGACCTCGATGCCCCAGTTCGTGTGCGCGAGCACCTCGCAACCGTCGGCCCACAGCGAGGCACCGTCGTACACCGCGATCCCGAGCCCGCCCACCTCGTCCGCCACCACCCGGTTCTCACGGAAGCTGCAGTCCTGCAGCTCGACCTCGACCCTCGCCCCCTGCGCCACAAGCCCTGCCCTGTGGTTCCATGAGACCTCGCTGTCGGTCGCAGTCAGCGAGCCGCCGTCGTACACGATCAGGCCATACCCCAGCTCTCCCTCCGGATTGACGCGGCTGTCCACCACCGAACACCGCTCGAGCGAGATCGACGAGCCTCGGTCGAAGACCACGGCCCCTGCCCTTGTGTTGCTCCGGATCTCGCAGTCCTCGGCGGTGATCCGTCCCCCGCTGTGGGCGTGGATTCCCTCGCCGTAGGTTCCATCCTCCAGCGACCGTGTGGCCACGATCTCGCAGCCACGCAGCGCGATGCTCCCGCTCTGTGCCAGGGCCGCCACGCCCGCTGCCACGTTGCCCTCGATCTCGGTCCCGACCACCTCCAGCTCGGCAGGAAACATCGAGCTGGCCCCGCCGGCCTCGATGCCGATGTACGCGCCTCCATCCAGTCTGGCGTCCCCCACGAGCACGATGCCCGACTCCACCAAGATGCCAGAGCTTCTCGCCCCCACCACACTCAGCCCCGAGAGCTCCACCTCCCCCGTCCTCACCGCGATCTCGATCCCCGGCGTGCGACTATCCCCTACGCTCGCATCCAGCGTCACCAGCTCCCGACACCGCCCCGCGAGCCGAACGCCGGCATGGTCGCCTCCCAGCTCCAACGTCTCCGGGTAGCTCCCCGCCGCCACCGCCACCTGCCCGCCCCCACGGCTCCCAGCCAGGTCCAGTCCGGCCTGGATGCTGCGCAGCGGCGTAGCCTCCAAACCATCGCCCCCATCCACCGCCTCGACATCCACGAAGATCGTCGTGCCATCCACCGCGAGATCCCCCCAGGTCCCCACGCCACAGGCCTCCGGTACACACCACCCGGCGTCGGCGTGGTGGCCCTCCGCGCAGTCCAGCGCTGACCCGTCGGCCCCGGGCCGGCGCTCCCGCTCACCGCATCCGGGAGAAGCCAAGAGGAGTGACAGCCACGCGATTCTCGACATGCCCCACCCCCCCAGGCCCGCACCCACAAGCCCCCACAGGCCCCCCGCCGAACAACCCCCGCCG
>CAZHIK010001141.1:0-3148 GCA_964532635.1 uncultured Enterobacterales bacterium | reverse complement strand
GTCCGCCATTTAATGGACCCCCACAGGGGCGTCAACGGTGGAAAGCACAAGACCTCCACCGGGCCCCTCACCGGGATAGACACCCACCATGATTCCTTCGGACTTTCGCCTGGACACGGTCTCGGTCCACCTGGTCGAGCGCCTCGAGGGCGCGCGGCGCAGCTACATGGATCGGCCCGAAGAAGCCCCACCGGCCTTCCTGCGGATCGCCGAGGAGTTGGTGGCCGACGCCGCCTCCGAGGTGCAGGAGTACACCGACAACGCCGAGTACCCCGCGGTGCTACGGCGGGAGATCCTCGAGACCTTCCTGCCGCGCTACACCCGGCTGGCCCTCGAGCACAACGCCCTCGAGAAGCGGCGCTTCGGTGCTTGGCGCCAGGGCGATCCCATCGCGCGGCTGATCACCACCACCGCGGCGGTGGTGGGTGCGGCGCTGTTCTCGCGCTTCTTCCCCTCGGTCTTCGCGGCGGTGGCCTGGATCGCGGTGCTGCTGGTGGCCCTGATGCCCGAGCTGCGCGCGGTCTGGTACCGCCGGCTCTACCAGCGGGATCTGCAGGCGGTGGTCGACGACATGGCCCGCATTCACGACCACCTCGACGTCTACACCCCCAGCGAGCGCCAGGCCGATCCCGTCGCCGAGCCCGTCGGTGTGCCACAGGCCGAGCCGCCCCGCCGCGCCTCGTCCCTGGATCGCAACCCCGCGGACGCGTTCGATGAAGCCTTCAACAAGAGGCGCCGCGGCGCGCAGTCCGCAGCCGCCAAGCGCAAGGAGTAGCCCATGGGCATCGTGAACATCCCCGGTTCCGGGGGCCGCGCCAGGGTCCGCATTCCCGCCTTCAGCGGCCGGTTCAAGCTGGTCGGGATCATCGCCGGCATCGTGCTGGCGGTCCTGCTGTTCGGCTACGCCAGCTTCACCGTCTACGTCGAGCCCGACGAGCTGGCCGTGCGCCAGGTCTTCCTGGGCCTGCCCCTGGGCCCCGAAAAGGGCATCCAGGACGAGATCTACGGCCCCGGGCTCTACTTCGTGATGCCCGGCTACGAGCGCCTGCACCTGTTCCCGCGGGACATGCAGCTGGTGGAGCTGAACGACTACGCTTCGGAGTCCAACCGGGCCACGAGCACCGCGCCCTCCATCCGCATCCAGACCTCGGAAGGCTACCAGGTCACCGTGGATGTCACCGTGGCCTACCGGATCATCGACCCCGTGGCCCTCATCAAGAGCGTGGGACCCGGGCGGCTGTACGAGAACCAGCTGGTGCTGCCCCGTGCCGACCGCTACCTGCGCCAGGCGCTGGGTGAGCTCAACGCCGAGAACTTCTACTCGGGACAGCTGCGCATGGCCAAGGCCCAGCAAGCTCGCGAGCTGCTCACGGACGACCTGTCCAAGTCCGGCATCCAGGTGTGGAACGTGATGGTGCGTCACTACACCTACGACGACCGCTACCAGGAAGCGATCGAGCTGCGCAAGATCCAGGACCAGATGGTCTTCAAGAACCGCGCCGAGGCCTTCGCCAAGACCCAGGAGGCCGAGAAGAACCGCGTGCTGGCCGAAGGCGCCGCCAAGGTCGAGGTCGAGAAGGAGCGCGGCGTGGCCGAGGTCCGCAAGATCCAGGCCGATGCCGAGCTGTACTACCGCAAGCAGTTCGCCGAAGGCGACAAGCTGCTGGCCCTGGCCGAGGCCGAGGCTGTGAGGCTGCGCAACGACGCGCTCGAGGTGCCCGGCGCCGAGAACCTCGTCGGCATGGAGATGGCCGACGTATTGGGTGGCACCCAGGTCATCGTGGTGCCCACCGATGGTGCGTCGGGGGCCAACCCCCTCGACCTGGACCAGCTGATGAGGGGGTGGTGAGATGCGTAGCCTCCTCCTGACCCTGTTCGCCGTGCTGGCCCTGGGCTGCACCCCCCACAGCACCGACTCCACGGAGGTGGGCATCCGCACCGCCAAGATCGCCTTCATCGGCGACAAGGGCGTGCAGAAGCAGCTCTATGCCCCCGGCTCCACCTACTTCTTCCCTCCCGTCATCAACGACTGGCACGTCTTCGACACCGCGCTGCAGAACCTCGAGATGACCCGCGAGGTCAACAAGGGCTCCCGCTCGGGCGACGACTCACTGCGCTTCAAGACCGTCGATGGCAACGACATCTCGGTGAACGTCACAGTGGCCTGGCGCATCGACCCGAGCATGGCCTGGTACGTGCTGCAGTTCGTTGGCGACGACCTGAGCGCGGTGGAAGAGAAGCTGATCCGTCCGGTCTCACGCACCGTCATTCGCGACGTGCTCAACGAGCTGGCGTCGGAAGAGTACTACGACGCCGACTCCCGCTTCCGCAAGGGCGCCGAGGCGGAGACGCGCCTGAACCACTACCTCAACGCCGAGGGCGTGATCATCGATCAGGTGCTGCTGGGTGAGCACGCCTTCAACCCCCGCTACGAGCAGGTCATCAAGGACAAGAAGGTGGCCGAGCAGGACGCCTCCCGGCTCCAGTCCGAGACCGAAGCCGCCAGCGAGCAGGTCAAGCGCGATCTCGAAGAGCAGAAGGGCTACGTCAAGCAGGCCATCGAGCAGGCCATGGGCGAGGCCCAGCGCAAGAAGCTCGAGGCCGACGCCGCCTACTACGAGTCCGAGCGCAAGGCCGAGGCCATCCTCACCGAAGCCAGCGCCGAGGCCGAGGGCTTGAAGGCCAAGGCTCGGGCGCTGGCCGGCTCCGGTGGCGCTGCCCAGGTGAAGCTCAAGCTGGCCGCGGCGATGCGCGGCAAGCCCATCGTGTTCTTGCCCGCTTCATCGGGCATGGACGTGCGCAACACGGATGTCAACAAGCTCCTCGAGCGCTACGGTGTGCGGACCGCGAGCCGCGGCTCGGAGTAGTCATGTCCCATCCCATCGTTCAGAAGGTGCGCCAGGCGGGCGTGGTGGGTGCGGGAGGCGCGGGCTTCCCGACCCACATCAAGCTCAACGCCAAGGCCGACACCTTCCTCGTCAACGGCGTCGAGTGCGAGCCCCTGCTCCACAAAGACAAGGAGCTGATGCGGCTGCAGGCCGGTCGGATGGTCGAAGGCCTGCGCCTGGCCATGGACTCCACCGGCGCCACCCGCGGCATCATCGCCATCAAGGCCAAGGCCAAGGACGCCATCGAGGCCCTCGAGTCC
>CAZHIK010001140.1:0-3161 GCA_964532635.1 uncultured Enterobacterales bacterium | reverse complement strand
ACCACCCTCGAGCAGCCCGAGAGCAGGGCGTCCTTCAGCAGCACCGCGGCTACCACGGCGTGGACCCCGAGGCAGGCCATCAGGCCGGTGCGGTCCAGGTCGCGGCTCTCCTCGGGCATCTTGGCTCGGTAGCCTCCGTCCCTGACCTCTACCACAGGGCGCGGTTCTACTCCTCAGCGAAGAAGCCGCGGTGGATCTCATCGGCCAGCGCCTGGCCGATGATGCGCTGGCCTTCCTCGTTGGGATGCCAGGGGTCGATGTCCTGGATGCGGAAGCTCTCGAGGGGCGGCTGGCCTTCGAAGGCGTCGCGCAGCACCACGTGGTGGATGCCCAGCTCTCGCATCATCTCCTCGATGCGAGCCTCGCTCTCGCGCCAGCCACCGAAGGGCTTGTGGATCTCCGGGTCCATGGGGACCCGTGGGGCGTCGGGATCGCCGCTGATCAGCGCGGGGAAGATGGCCACAACCAGCTGGGCGTCCCGCTCCGCGGCGATGTCCTGGATGCGGGCGAAGCAGCCCCTGGTGATGGCGTAGTGGTCCATCTGCTGTCGGTCCCAGGCCTCGCTGCTGGCGACCCACTGGGTGAGGGCCCAGGTGAGCAGCTGCGAGCGCAGCACGGCGCGGGGCAGGTCCCAGGACTCCTTGCCCGCGATGACCCGCACTCGATCCTCGCCGACGGGGATCACGCTGGCAGCGGTGAGGAAGTCGTTCAGGCAGAACTGCACCAGGATCAGCTCCGCCTCCACCGGTCCGCCGCGCTCCTCGAGGGTGCGCAGCTCGTGGCAGGTGTCGTAGCCGGGCACGCCGCCGTTCCAGCCCTGCACGTTGCGGTCGGGCAGCAGGGCGTCCAGGTGCTGCTCCAGCTCCACGATCCAGTGGTGTTGGTGTGCGATGGAGTCGCCGAGCACCAGCACCCGCCAGTCCCCGGGGGCGCGCTCGAGGGGATGCTCGGCGATGAAACCCCAGGTGTTGCGGAAGCAGGTGTTCGGCACCGGCTCGTAGCCGGCGGTCAGCGAGGGCCGATAGCAGTGAGCGTCCTTCTGGGGCTCATCGTTCACCTGGGTCATGGGGCTGGGCTTCAACGCCGCGGGGTCCAGGATCAGGCCGGCGCGACGGATCCACAGCTCACCGGCGATCGCGGCGGTCACCAGCAGCAGGCTCACCGGCACCAGGCTGAAGGCGAGCTTTCGCGCGAGCCGAGGTCCCCGCGAGCCCGCCATGGCCAGGGTTCACTCGGGCATCAGGGGATGCTTGACCTCTGGGAAGGGCACCCAGCGGGACTGGGTGAGCTGCCACAGGGTCTCGTCGGCGAAGAAGCGGCCCCGGGGGGTGAGCCACACCGCGCGCTCGTCCTGCCCGATGAGCTCGAGGGCCTGCAGCCGCGCCAGCTCGGGTCCGAAGTGGTCGTCGACCTTCAGCCCGGTGCGGCGCTCGAACTTGCGCTTGATGACCCGGTCGTTCTTGAGGGGCAGCAGGAAGCTGCGGCGGGCTTCGGTCTCGATGTCGCGGAAGATGCCGCGCTCCACCGGCATACGCCCGGCGCGCACCTCGCTGCGCCAGGTGTCCATGCGCGCGCCCCAGTTCAGGGTGAAGGTGCGGTGGTAGTTGGACCAGGCCGAGGGGCCGGTGCCCACCACATCGCTCACCTCGCAGCAGTAGTCCCACATGAACTCGGTGATGTGGCTGCGGTCGCGAGAGAAGATGCGGGTGAAGTGCTGGTGGTAGCCGTTGTCTTCGGACATCACCAGGCCCAGCATCTTCATGAGCCAGACGCGCTCGGCCTCGGGGTTGTCCTCGGGGGCCTCGATGTACTCGTCGAGCACCTCGCCCTGGACCTCGCCGTAGCGCTTGATGCGCAGCCGGTAGAGGTGCCAGGCGTCGGCCCCGGAGGCCAGGGCGATCCGCATGGTGCGGATCCAGTCCTCGACGCTCAGGCCCAGGTAGCCGTAGATGAGATCGATGCTGACGCTGTCGATGCCCACCTCGTGGCAGGCGGTGATGGCGTCCAGGGCCTCCTGGGCCGTGTGGGTGCGCTGCATGCGCTCGAGGATGGTGTCGTCGAAGCTCTGCACGCCCATGCTGATGCGCTGGACGCCGTGGTCCTTGAGCACCTGCAGCCGATCGCGGCCTTCAGCGCCCAGCAGGTTGCCGGGCTCGGCCTCGAAGCTGAACTGCCGGCAGAAGTCCAGGGGGAAGCGCTTGCGGAACGCGGTGATGAGTCGGTCCAGCTGCGCCGCCGAGGGCAGGGTGGGGGTGCCGCCGCCGAACAGGCAGGTGCTGATGGGGATGCTGGTGCGCCCAACGCGGGCCAGCGCCAGATCCATCTCCATGATCACCGTGTCGATGTAGTCGTCGACCTGGTTGGGCGTGGGCGCGATCTTCTTGACCCAGTGGCAGTAGCTGCAGCCCCGGGCACAGAACGGCACGTGGACGTAGGCCGCGGTGCGCTGGGCGGGGGGGTTCGGCTCGATCGAGAGCAGGTCCTGGGCCTTGTCCACCTTGGGGTACATGGTGATGGGCGGGTAGCTCACCACCGGGAGGAACTGGTCGCCATGGGGCAGCACGCCGGCCTCGCGGAGCTCGGACACGCGGAGCGAGTCCAGCTCTTCACGGGCTCTCCGGATCCAGTCGGCGGTGCTGTGCACGGACTTCTCCCTGCAGTTCGGGACCCAGTCTATGCGCGACTGACCAATCTGACACGCGATTCTCCGAATTCTCACAGGGGAGCGGGGGGGCGGGCTACCGAATCAAGGCCCAGCGTGGGGCTATCAGCCCCCCCAGCGGAAAGCGGCGATGTACTGCCGGTCCCAGCCTTCTTCCGAGCTGAGGAGCTCGAAGCCCGCGCCCTGCACCTGTTGGATGAGCATCGCGAGGGGAATCTTCTGCATTCCATCCTGGATCACCAGGGTTCCACCGGGCTTCAGCGCATCGCCGATGCTGTCCAGGAAGGGGCGCACCCGGGTGCGGTAGACCTCGGCGTTGCCCGGCGCGCCCTGGTCCAGGTTGGCGTGGTAGGTCTGGATCACGTAGGCCACGTCCACGCTGTCGGCACCCAGGCCCACGTCGGTGACCTCGCTGAGGTGGGCCTTCACGGGTAGCTCGGGGTGCCGTTGGGCGGTGAAGGTCACGTAGTCCACGATGCTGGGGTTGATGTCCACGGCG
>CAZHIK010001139.1:0-3162 GCA_964532635.1 uncultured Enterobacterales bacterium | reverse complement strand
CATCCTGATCACCATCGTCAACATCCTGGGCGGCATCTTCATCGGTGTGGTGCAGAACGGGCTGGACTTCGGCTCGGCCATCAGCATCTACACCGTGCTCACCATCGGCGACGGCCTGGTGGGCCAGGTGCCGGCGCTGATCGTCAGCACCGCCGCCGGTATGCTCGTCACCCGGGTGCCGGACGAAAAGGGTGAGCAGCTGCACACACAGCTGGGCACACAGCTGTTCGGCTCGCCCCGGGCCATGGCCATGCTGGCGGTGGCGGTGATGGGCTTCATCGCCATCCCGGGTCTGCGCGTCCCCTTCATCATCATCGCGTCTGTGGCCGCCATCGTGGCCTGGCGCATGCGGGGCCGGGCCGCCAAGGACGCCGAGCCCGATGGAGACGCGCCACCCACACCCGACGCGCCAGCCGAGCCCGACCTGGCGGAGATGCTGCACGTCGAGCCCCTGACCATCGAGCTGGGCGTGGACCTGGTGGCCCTGGTGGAGGAGCGCAAGGGCGGCACCCTGGTGGAGCGCATCCAGCGCATCCGCCAGCAGTTCGCCCAGGACGACGGCCTGATCGTCCCCGCTGTGCACCTGCGCGACAACCTCCGCATGGATGGCGGGGAGTACCGGGTGCTGCTGCGGGGCGAGGCCATCGGCGAGGGCAAGGTGGTGCCGCGCCAGTGCCTGGCCATCGATCCCGGCGACACCAAGGGCCCCATCCGGGGCATCCCCGCCAAGGACCCCGTCTTCGGTCTGGATGCCCTGTGGATCCCCGAGACGGCCCGGCTGCGGGCCCAGGCCAAGGGCTACACCGTGGTGGACATCCCCACCATCCTCACCACCCACCTCACCGAGCTGCTGCGGCCGCACGCTCACGAGCTGTTCGGGCGTCAGGAGCTGGCCGACGTGCTCGAGCGCACCAGCAAGCACAGCCCGCGCCTGGTGGAGGAGCTGATCCCCGACGTGCTCACCCGGGGCACGGTGCTGCGGGTCTTCCGCAACCTGCTGCGGGAGGGCGTGTCCATTCGCGACAGCCAGAGCATCCTCGAGGCCCTCGCCGAGCACGCCACGCGCAGCCGCGACCCCCACGTGCTCACCGAGCTGGTGCGCCAGCGCCTGGCGCGCAACATCAGCCACCGCTTCACCGCCGGCACCGGCACCCTGCGCTACATCTCCCTGGCGCCGGATGCCGAAGAGGTGGTGACCCGAAGCCTGCAGGCCAGCGAGGACGGCACCACCCGCCTGATCATGGATCCCTCCGTCGCCCAGGTCCTGCTCGTCCGCCTCGGCGAGATCAGCGCGCGCCAGCGCGGGGCCGACGACATCGTCCTGCTGGCCCCTCCCCTGGTGCGCGGACCCTTCCGTCGCCTGAGCGAGAAGCTCTTCCCTCGAATTCCCGTCTTGTCTCCCGGCGAGCTACTGCCTACCATCAGGCTCGAGCGCGTGGGCCTGCTCACCCTCGAGCAGCCTCCCCAGCCCACCCGCCCGGGCCGCCGCGCCCGCCCCAGGCCTTCCCCGGCGTAGCGCAAGGAGCACCGCTTGTACCCACAGACCCCGAGGCAGCCGCCGATTCCCGACGCCGCCAGGGTAGTGGACGGCCTGTCGCGCCACGAGCTGTGCCGGAAGTATGAGCGCAAGATCGTCCTGCTGGCCCGCCGGCTGGCGGCGCGGATCCCCGACAGCGTGGGCCTCAGCCGAGAAGACCTGGCCTCCTACGGGGCCATCGGCCTGCTCGAGGCCTTCGATCACTACGACGAGAGCCAGAACATCAAGTTCTCCACCTACGCCGAGTACCGTATCCGGGGCTCCATGCTCGACGCGCTGCGCGCCACCGACACCATGAGCCGCCGTCGGCGCACCCTGGCCCGCCGCATCCAGAACGCCTCCAACAGCCTGGCCCACAGGCTCGGCCGGGAGCCCGAGGCCGAAGAGGTCGCCCAGGCCATGGAGATGGATCTGGAGACCTACTGGAAGGCGGTGAGCAAGACCGCCCAGGTCACCCTGCTGTCCATGGACGAAGGCTCCGACGACGAAGACGGCTTGCCCCTCTCCGAGACCCACGTGCGGGCTCCGGAGCGCGACGTGCTGCAGCTGATGCTCGACCAGGGCGCCCGGTCCGAGCTCAAGCAGGCCATCATGGAGCTGCCGGATCGCAGCCGGCAGTGCGTGTTGCTGTACTACGGCCGCAACCTGACCCTGACCGAGATCGCCAAGGTCTTCGACCTCACGCCGTCTCGCATCAGCCAGATCCTCTCCGACGCCCGCCGCCGGCTCCGCAGCCAGCTGGAGCAGGGTGCCGAGGATCCGGCCGAGAAGGAGTCCTGATGAGCCGCGATATCTACGCCTCCATGTCCGCCGCAGCCGCAGCCTGGACCCAGCTCGAGGTGGTGGCCAACAACCTGGCCAACGCCTCCACGGCCGGCTTCAAGGAGCAGCGGGTCAGCTTCGACCTCGAGGGAGCGATGGACGACCCGCTGGGGGAGGTCTACGTCGGCACCGAGATCGCCGCCCCGAACTTCGCCGACGGTGCTCTGGTGCACGACGGCGTGGAGACCCACCTGGCCCTGCGGGGCAAGGGCTTCTTCCTGGCAGGGGACCCCGGCAGCCAGGTGCTGGTGCGCTCGGGCAACTTCCAGTTCGACAGCGAAGGCTTCCTGGTCACCTCCAGCGGACTTCGGGTCCAAGGCCAGGGTGGCGCCATCCAGCTGCTACCCGGCGAGCAGCTCACCGTGGCCAGCGACGGCACCCTCTTCGATCAGGAGGGCCAGGAGCTCGACCGGCTGAGCATCGTCAGCGCCGCCACCCTGGCCCCGCTGGGGGGCACCTCCTGGCGAGCCGACAGCGCCGTATACGAGGTGGAGGGTGTCGAGGTGGTGCAGGGCGCCCTCGAGAGCTCGAACACGGACCCCATGCGCTCCATGACCGAGCTGATGGAAGCCAGCCGGTACTTCCAGGCCTACCAGAAGGCCATGCAGACCTCGGACCAGCTGGACGGTCAGCTGAACCAGATGGTGTCGCAGTAGGCTCACACAGGGAAAAAACCCATCGATCCCTAAAGTGTGTCGCTCCCTGACCGATAGCGGGGCCACGAGGATCGTCCCATGCGCTTGATCTACGCCCTCATCGCCGTGTTCGCTGTCTTGTCGGCCGCTCCGGCCGAAGCCGCCGGC
>CAZHIK010001138.1:0-3166 GCA_964532635.1 uncultured Enterobacterales bacterium | reverse complement strand
GCTACGAGCGCTCCGACTTCTCTCCGGAACCGGGCCACCACCACGCCCTGGGGGTGGCTTGCTACGGCCGCTTCACCGCCCCCATGCGTGAGATCGTCGGTGTCTTCACCCACAAGGAACTCCTCGAGCACCAGGGCCTCGAGCCCCCCTCCCCCGACCAGGCAGACCAGCGCTATCGAGAGCGAGTGATCCAGGCCGCGGATCGGGCTCGCGAGGTGCAGCGGGCCCTCACCCGGGCCGCCGAGCGCCTGGCCCTGGACTTCCTGCTCGAGGGCGACCTGGCCCAGTCCTCTCGCGCCAGGCCCGAGCGCACGGGCACCGTGCTCGGCCTGAGCCGCTCCCGCCTCCACGTGCGCCTGGACGAGCTCCCTCTCGAGCTCAAGGTCTACACCACCCACATCGAGGCCGCGCTCGGCGTCCCCTACGACAGCGACGAGCACGATCTCGAGCTCGCACCTGTAGACGGCGCCGGCCCACGCTGGCGGGTAGGGGACCCCATCACCCTGCGCCTGGTGGGAAAGGACTGGTACATGGCTCGCTGGCAGCTGGAGCCGGTCTCATCTCCCGCAGCGCCAAGGTGAACCGGAGCTGCGGGCGAGCCGCTCAGAACGCTCCCTCGACCTCGCAGTGCCCCAGGTCGGTGGACTGGGTCTGGCCCATGATCACCCAGGTCTCCGGGTCGGTGCCCGTGAGCGCGGCCCAGCCCGCCGGCATCCCCATCCAGGCGTAGTAGAAGGCGGTGGTGACGGACTCGAGGGGCTGGCTGTAGGCGAGGTAGGCTCCCTCGCCGTCCAAGCAGATCGCATCGAGCAGGGGATCGCTCTCGCTGTAGTCCCCGCTGCTGTCATCGTCCTGGTACATTCGGAGGAACTCCAGCGCCCCCTCCCAGCCGGAGGCCCCGTGGGCGACGATGTGATCCTCTGGTGGAGGGCCCTCGATGGTCACGCTCCAGGCATCGCCCCAGGCCATGCCCACATCGTCCAGGGGCTCCACTCCCTCCACCACCACGAGCGTGCCATCCTCGCCCTGTTGGCCGGCACGCACGCTCAAGCGGGGATCCAGCGCATCGCTCTCCTCGAGCGTTCCACCGATGGTCAACTGCTCCACCGGCCACAGATCCGCTCCCAAGGGCAAGCCCTCGGGCGACGGGAAGGAGATGCTGTCAGCGACGCTGTAGTCGATGGCGTTCCAGCCAGCCTGGAGTCCCAACAGCGCCGCTTCCGCAGGCACGTCGCCCTCGAGCCACAGGGGCCAGATCAGCCCAGCGCCGACGATGATCTCACCATCGTCCAGCTCGACATCTCCGTCGATGTCCTCGAAGAGGCTGGGCAGGTACATCGCCGCCATCAGGCCGGGGAACTGCTCGGGGGAAAGCTCCACCAGGTGCTCCGCGGGCACCTCCAGTGAAGCTATCCAGAGAGCCGCTCCATCCACGGCCGCGGTGTGGAGCACGTCCCCCTCGAGGTAGCCGTCCTCTTGCGGCCAGGCCCAGGTGAGGGCGAAGGCGGTGCCCTCGAGCACCCCCGACAGCTCGAAGCCGATGTCGGGATCGGCGTCGGCGTCGGCGTCGCTGTCCGCGTCCGTGTCGGCGTCGCTGTCGCTGTCGCTGTCGGCATCCGTGTCGGTGTCTGTATCACCGTCGGGAGGCGCGGTGTCGCTGTCGACGGGATCCTCGGGCGGGCAGCCCAGGCAGAGCAGGGCCGCCAGCGCGGTGGTGCGCATCATGCGTCGATCCCGCTACAGGCTGTTGACGGTGCCCGCCGGCCACTCGATCTCGGCGAAGGAGGTGTAGCTGCCGTCGCCGCTGATGCCTCGGGTGTCGGTCCACACCTGCGCACCACCCAGGAAGATGGTGACCGTGACGTCGTTGCTGCCGTACTGATCGGAGGTGCTGCCCGTGTAGTCGTGGACGATCACGGTGAAGTCACCGTTCTCCGGGTAGTCGATGTTGATGTTCTCGGGGCCGGTGCCCGGGATGTCGTCCATGTCCAGGTATGGGTTGTCCTGGTTGCCCGAGGCGCCCCACTCCAGCCCGCCGACGCAGTTCATGTAGTAGCAGTCGCCGTTGGTCTCGACGCGCCCGCCCGGCTCGAGCAGGTGCAGGTCCATGTCGTCCTGGGACATGGCCCAGTACATCTGAATCCACAGGTTCTCGATGGGGGTGGCGGTCAGCGTGGCGTAGCAGGGCTCGGACTCGACACCGAGCTCGTTCTTGACGATCAGCTGGCCCACATACTCCCCGGCCAGGTCAGGAGCGAAGTTGGTTCGATCGGCGCTGCCCGGGGGCATGTTCGCGGTGGAGCCGCCGGGCTGGGAGTAGAGGGTCCAGTCCCAGGTGGTGATGTTGTAGCCGTCGGAGTCGTAGGACTCGCGCCCGATCCAGTCGGCGGTCTCGTAGTTGGGCTGCACCGAGGTGGGGGTGACGCTGCAGACCGCGATGGGGCCGCCTTCACCCACGGTGGCGCGCAGCTCGGCGGTGGGGTCCACGCCCGGGTCGTCGATGTCGATGGTGATGGTCTCGGAGATGCTGCCGCCACCTTCTGCCACCAGGGTGACCTCCATGGTGGTGACCTCGTTGGGCTCGAGGGTGATGGGCCAGCCATTGGTGCCAGAGCCGGTGAACTCGGTGCCGGTGATCTCGAAGTCGATGAGGGTGACCGCGGACTGACCCGTGGAGGTGAGGGTGAGGGTCTGGGTGACCTCCTGGCCGGCGAGGACCGAGCCGTACTCGACGGGGTTGGGGCTGATGGACAGCGACGGCATGTCCACGCCGCCCCACAGCTCCACCTCGGTGATTGGGGTGGTGGGATCGGTGGAGTGGATCATCACGGAGCCGATCTCCTCGGCACCGGTCTCGACGGGCTCGAACTGCACCACCACCGTGCGGGAGCCTTCCGGTGGGATGGCCCCGATGCCGGCATCGACGATGCTGAAGGTGCTGGCGCCCAACAGCTCCATGTCTTCCACCTCGAGCCGGGCGTTGCCGATGTTGTGGATCTTGAAGCTCTCGGTGACCGACAGCCCCGCTTCGACGCCCCCGAAGGACACCACAGCGGGATCGGCCATGATGATCGGAGCGACGTTTTCGTCGTCGGTGATGGCGGCGAGATCGTAGTCGCTGCAGGAAATGAGCAAAGGGAGAAGAACGAGGGCACTGCGCATAGGG
>CAZHIK010001137.1:0-3172 GCA_964532635.1 uncultured Enterobacterales bacterium | reverse complement strand
GGTGCTGTTACTGTCCGAGTGAGCTGGACAACCCTTTAACAGGCGGAGCCTTCCTGTCGCCGACCCTTGCGCTATGATGCCTGTCGGAAACGAAAATAATCCAGCGAACCTCGGGGGTTTCCCATGACGATCGCCCTGCTCACCGCAGCCCTGCTCGTCTCCAACGCTCTGGCCGTCGACTACATCCCGGCCTGGGAGTACGACGACTACCCCAACCAGGAGACCGTGTCGGGCTCCGACGGCTGGCGCTCGGGCTACAGCGAGGACCCCTGGTACGGTGTCCTGGCCGAGACGGGGCCCTGGGTCATCCCTCTCACCGACGACCCGGGCCGCAACTACAACGGCAACTGGGGCGACGGCGGCGCCCACGACAACTGGCTCATCAACCTCGAGCACAGCTTCGGCGACGCCCGCTTCGAGAGCTGCATCTACAACGAGGACGACGACGGCATGGGCGTCGTCATCAACCACACTGGCGACAGCTACTACCTGTTCTTCGTCACCGGGCACACCGGCTACTACAACGGGCGCGTCTCTGAGGGCTCCCACCCGTTCGGCGACCGCTACGGTTTCTTCGCGGCCATCGTCAAGGTCACCGGAACCAGCGCCACCGTGCTGGCCGAGGTGGAAGACAGCATCGAGCAGTACGGCTACCACGGGGTTCGCTTCGAGAACAACGACGGCCGGCTGGTGGCGCAGCTGTGGGACGAGCGCGAGCCCAGCGGCAGCCCCCGCATCGAGATCGAGGTCACAGACAGCGATCCGCTGCCTGCCGGCAACGTGGGATTCTACGCCTGGAACACGGGCTACGCGGAGGGTGGCACCGCCTGGTTCGACGCCCTCGAGGTCGATCTGGTGGACGAGGACGAAGACGGCACAGCCGACGACGAGGACAACTGCGAAGAGGTCGCCAATCCCGAGCAGACCGACACCGACGGCGACGGCATCGGCGATGCCTGCGACGACGACCCGGTGGACCCCGACACCGGCGATCCCGACGATCCCGACGATCCCGACGACACCAGCGATCCCGACGATCCCGACGTTTCCCTGGACACCGGCCTGCCCGCCGTGGGTGGCGGTGTGGTCTGCGGCTGCACCGGCAGCCCGGCCTCGGGCGGTGCCCTGCTCGGATTGCTGGGCGTGCTGGGGCTGGTGGGCGCCCGTCGGCGACGCTAGCGCCCCCTCGCCTGTGGGCTGGATCACCTGTATGCGCCCTGGCGCAGATTGGAGGGGTGCGTGCGTGATAGGCGCTTCGGGATCCACTCCCGGAGGCCCCCATGTCCCGCCCCGCCCTCCTGCTCTGCGCCTTGCTGGGCCTGACCTTCGCCGCTCCCGCCTTCGCCGACGAGGTCGCCGACGACGCGCCCTCCATCGACCCCACCTGGGACCGCGGCGATGAGCTGGACGCCTACCTGATCGACCTGGTCACCACCGAGGTGGAGCAGGAGTTGGCCGAAGGTGCGCCGGGATTCGAGCTGTCCAGGCTCGCGGAGTACGTGGACGATCCCTCCACGCTGCCCGCCCGGCTCGGAGGCAAGGCCGGTGACGCGCTGTGGCTGTACATGCCGGTGCTGCTGGCCCAGGGCGAGCTGGAGCTGGCCACGGGGCTGGTGGAGCTGCTGCGGGATCCCGAGGCCAACCTCAACCCCAAGGTCATCCACCACGGCGCCCTGACCTACGCCGAGCTGCTGCGCCGTCAGGCTCGCAACGAGTCCGCCCAGCAGTCCGCCATCTACGATGTGCTCGCCGAGCTGCCCTACAAGCGCTTCTTCGAGAGCACTGCCACCCTCGACACGCTGCTGAAGGCCCACGAGACCGAAGCGGGCGCCGAGCTGCCCCGGATGTACGCCTCGGCCCTGGCCAACAGCCAGACCTACCCGGCCACCCCCCACTCCGCTCGGGGCTGGCTGTACCGCCACCACGTCACCAAGGGCATCTGGCAGAACATCGAGGTCTTCGACGCTGCCCGGGACGACATGCAGGCAGGCATGGAGAAGGCCATGGCCAAGGCCAGGCCCCACGTCTTCGCCACGGTGGACATGGAGCAGCACGCTGACCAGGCCCAGCGGGTGGTCATCGGCATCATGGACTCGGGCGTGGCGCCCCTGCGCTTCGACATGTACGAGAACCCCGGCGAGTGGCCCAACGGTCTGGACGACGACGGCAACGGCACCGTGGACGACATCCACGGCCTGGTCTGGGACTGGGATCCGGCCAAGCGCCACCAGCACGGCAACGGCGATCTGGTGGAGCAGCTCCCTCCGGACCTGGTGCGGGAGTTCGAGACCTACATCATCGGCTCCACCTACCGCCGCACCAACCGCGGCGACATGCCCGAAGCCGTCGCCTACAACGACAAGCTCACCAGCCTGAGCACCGCCGCCGAGCAGAAGGCCTTCCGCAAGCAGTTCGGCGAGATCGGTGAGTGGGCCCACGGCACCCACGTGGCGGGGCTGGCCGCGGCTGGCAACCGCTGGGCCAGCCTGGCCGCCTTCCGCTTCGCCTGGACCGGCGAGGGCCGCATCTACCACGAGCGGGGCCCCTCGGATCAGGAGCTGCGCTGGGAGCGCGAGAGCATCCACCAGATGATCGAGTGGGTCAATGCCCACAACGTGCGGGTCATCAACGCCAGCCTGGGCTTCACCGTGGAGTACCAGGAGGCCGCCCTGGCCAAGGAGCGCGACGTCTTCGATCCGGAGTACCCGGCATACGCCAGGCTGGACGCCGACGGCAACAAGACCCACGAGCTGGACCTCGAGGCCATCCACGAGCGCGCGGTGCTGATCCAGGAGCACCGCCGGGAGACCTGGCGCCAGCTCTTCGACGGCTGCCCGGACACCCTGTTCGTGCTGGCCGCCGGCAACTCCGACCACAGCGTCACCGAGTTCATGGATGTGCCCACCACCATCCCCGCCGAGCACGACAACCTGCTGCTGGTGGGCGCGGTGGACGCCGACGGCGACTGGGCCCGCTTCACCAACTTCGAAGAGGACCTGGTGCGGATCTACGACCTGGGTGTGTTCGTCTGGAGCACCTCCCCCACCGGCCGCATGATCCCCATGTCGGGCACGTCGATGGCCGCGCCCAACGCCACCAACACCGTGGGCAAGATCTTCTCGCTCTACCCGGAGCTGACCCCCAGCCAGGTTCGAGCGGTCATGATCGAGAC
>CAZHIK010001136.1:0-3176 GCA_964532635.1 uncultured Enterobacterales bacterium | reverse complement strand
TGGGCGAGGCTGTGCGGGTGGAGGGGGATCTGGGGCGCGCCTGGGTGCCACCGGGGCTGGAGCGCGCTCCGGACCCGTCGGGCGGTGTCCTGCTGCGGGCGGTGGCCCCGGGACAGCACGAGGTGGTCGGCATCCGCCGCCGGCTCGGTCCGACCTCCCTGCGTGTGGAGGTGGATGCCGGCGAGCCCGAGCCGCTGACCCAGGCGCTGGCCCTGGCCCTGGCCGAGGAGGCCTGGACCGCGGATCAGGACCCGAGCTCGTGGCTGAGCGCGTGGCCTGGGCTCGAGGACTGGCAGCCCTCGCTGCAGGCCCAGGTGGCTCGTATGCGCTTCCGCATGGCGGTGCGTGATGGGGCGCCGGACGAGGTGCTGGTGGCGACCTTCGAGGATCTGCGGGACGTGGATCCCCACAGCAGCCTGAGCTTCCCACAGGTGCTGGCCACGGCCCGCGCATACCGTGCGAGCCGGCCCCGGCGGGCCATGGACATCCAGCGCGCTGCCATCGGCGCGGCCTTCCTGGACGAGGCCAGCATCGCCCATCACCTCGACAACGTGATGGGACCTCTGGCGGCCATCCAGGTGCTGTGGGAGATCGCTGGACGATACCCCGCGGTGCCCGTGGTGGAGGAGGCGCTCTTCGGGCTGCCGGATCGGGTGCTGGACATGGGCGCGGACGGCCACCTGCCCCCCGAGCTGCGCCGCGTGGGCGTGACCCCCACCGATCTGCGGCTGATGTCGGCTGCCTGGAATCGAGAGTTCGTCGTGCTGCACCCCGACTCGCAGTTGGCCCCAGCAGCGGGTCGTCGCCTGGTGGTGGACCTGCTCCACCTGGGGGCCTGGGAGCGGGCCGCCCTGTGGGCCCAGCGCCTGGCCCAGGCTCATCCTCGCCACGAGCTGTGCGACAGCTTCCTGTTCCTCCAGGGGCTGGCCCTGAGTGCGGCCGGCGATCACGGCCAGGCTGCGCTCCAGCTGCGTCGGGTGGTGCGGCAGCGCTTCGTGCAGCCCGACGGGCTCGAGGGCCCCTCGGACCTGCGGGCCGACGCCGAGCTGGCCCTGGCGCGGCTTTTGGAGGCGCGAGGGGATCGCCACGGGGCCGTGGAGGCCTACACCCAGGCCGCGGGAGAGCTGCGGGAGGCCGAGGCCTCGCTGCTCCAGCTGCAGGCCCACTCCATGGAGCTCGAGGGGCTGTTGTTGCTCGAGCCTCGGGAGGCTGCGGTGCTGCCGGTGACCGTGGCTGGGGTCGATCGAATCTTCCTGAGGGCCTATCGGCTGGATCTGCGCACGCTCTTCCTTCGGGACAGCGGGTTGGACGGCGTCGAACAGGTGCAGGTGGCAGGCATCAGCCCAGCCTGGTCCGGCGAGAGAAGCGTGCGCGAGAGCCCATTCCCACGGGAGCACGATCTGCGTCTGCCCCTGGGGGCACCCGGTGCCTGGCTGGTCCAGCTGCACGCTGGGGACACCCAGCGCACGGTCCTGGTGGTTCGGAGCGAGCTGGAGGTCGCGGTCAGCGACGCCGGCGGGCTGCGGCGGGTCACCGTGCTCCGGAACGGTCGGCCCGCCCGCGGCGTGCAGGTGAGGGCCCTGGACAACGGAAGCGTGGTTGCGGCCGTGACCGATCCCCGCGGTGTCGCAGTGGTGCCCGCCTACGCCGCGGTGCTGGCCTTCGATGGCCACCACTACGCCTTCTCGCAGCGCCGGGCCGGCGGGGTCGCCGGTGCGCAATTCGAGGGTGGTGACGAACTTCTGCGCCGAGTGGATCGGCGCCTGGACGCCCAGCGGAGCGAGCATCGTGAGCGCTCTGGACACGTCGGCGTGGTGGGGGGGGCGGGGCTCGAGGCATCGGCGCTCTGAGGGAGAGGAACCCGCGCGGGCGCCTCGGTGTCATGCTCCACGACAGGAGTCCCCATGCCGCCGTTGCGCCCCCTGCTCGCCCTCGCGGGCCCCTGCCTTCTGCTCATCGCCTGCTCGGCCTCCGACCCCCCTGTGCCCATTGCTGTGGACGCCCCCCTCGCCGCGCCCGTGCCAACAGCCCCCGAGGATCTGAACGGCGCGCTGGAATGGTTCGTGGAGGAACCCGCCCTGGTCGGGGCCCTCCGGAAGGAGCTGGACTCCGAGGCGGAGGCCCTGGCCCAGCGCTTGGCCGTCCATGGCCCCGTGGACGCGGAGCGGGTGCAAAGCATCTTGGAGCAGCAGGTCGAAGCCCGCTTGTTCGACTGGGTGGCCAAAGACCAGCACCAGCCCTTCCCCGTGGATGCCGAGCGCATTCGGCGCCAGGCCATCCAGTGGGAGTCTTGGCGCCTCGAGCGCTACGTGAGCTCCGGCGTGTTCCCCAAGACCTACTTCGGCTTCTTCGACGAAGCCTGGGACACCGCGAGCCACGAGCGCACCATGCGGGAGAGCACGACCTGCACCCGGGAGGTCATCAACGCCTGGCAGATCGAGCGCGACAGTCCCCTCCGCGTCACCGATGCCGAGATCGCGGTGACCTTCATCGCCGAGGGCGGGGCGCTGCTGCTCACCACTCAGCAGGCCCGCATGGACGATCTGCATCCGGTGCTCGATGTCGGCTTGGACGACATCGCCAGCGGGCTGGGGGACCACGGGGAGCTGCTGGGGCGCCTGGACTCCCGCTGTGGCACCGATCTGCTGGGGACCGTGAGGCTGACGGAACCCGGAGATCAGCCCGCCGACGCCATCGGTCGCCTGATCGCGCCGCCGGGCCGCGACGCCTGGCTGGTGCGAAACGCCAGCTACCGCGAGGGCATCGTGGGTACAGCGTTGATGTGGATCTGGGAGAAGGAGATCGCCGCCCGCAAGCTCCTGGCTGCCGGCCGGACGCCCATGCACGAGCGCGAGCTGGATGCGCAGTTCGTGATCGGCTCGCTGGTCTACAACTCCGGCATCGTGCACGCCGAGGGCACGGCCCAGCAGATCCTGCGCTTCGATACAGGCGAGCGCTTGCACGGGGACTCCGAGCGCAACGCTCACCGTCGCCCGCGGCTGAACCTGCTTCCTCCCGCGGGCCTGCTGGCCGAGATCCTCGAGCAGGGCGCCTACCGGCACCAGCCCACCTCCTGGCTGGCCGCCTACCATGTGCTGCAGCGCTACGGCGCCTGGGAGGGGCTGCGACGATTCTCGGACGTGTTCGACGAGGCGGGCATGTTTCGTGAGGAGTCC
>CAZHIK010001135.1:0-3180 GCA_964532635.1 uncultured Enterobacterales bacterium | reverse complement strand
AGAGCCGGAAGGTGAGCTCATCGCTGCGCTGCTCACCATCCTCGCCAACCGAGACGATGTCGAGGCCGTAGTAGCCCTCATCGGCCGGGTCTGGCTCCAGCTCGTACTCATCCTTGCCGCGGTCGCCGCTGTCGGTGCGCACGGTGACCCGCCCGATGTCGTTCTCCCACTCGTCGTCCACGATCACCAGGATGGTGTGAGTGGTTCCGATGGGACCGCCACCAGGCGTGACGGTGGCGCTGCCGATGACGATGGACGCGACCTCGCTGGTGAGCTCACAGCTCACCTCGTCGAGCTCCTCGTCCACTCCGACCTCGATGATGACGGAGTCTTCGGCGCCGTTGTACTGGACCCAGTTGGGCTCCACGTCCTGCTGGCAGTCGTAGCCCACCAGCCCGCAGGCGAGGACCAACCCACCTGGGACCAGCAGCGACCGCCGGAGCGGCATCGACACCCTAGGCCAGCGCGCCACGGGCCTGCTCGACGATGGCGTCGAAGGCCGCGGGCTCGTGGACGGCGAGCTCGGAGAGCTGCTTGCGGTCCAGCTCGATGCCAGCGAGCTTCAGGCCGTGCATGAAGCGGCTGTAGTTCAGGTCGGTGGCCATCAGGGCAGCGGAGATGCGCTGGATCCAGAGCGCCCGGAACTGACGCTTGCGCAGCTTGCGGCCGACGTAGGCGTACGACTCGGCCTTGATGATGCCCTGCTTGGCCTGGCGGTAGCGACCGCGTCCGCCGGTGAAGCCCTTGGAAGCCTTGGCGATGGCCTTCTTACGGGTCTTGCGAATCTGTGCTCTCTCGATGCGAGCCATGGTCCGTCTCCTTGGTGACCGCTTCCCAGACCCGTGAGCGCGGACCCCGCTTCCCTTCGGGGAAGCTCGAGATCAGCGCGGCAGAGCCGGTGGCGGTGAGCGGATGGTTGGGAACGGGGCCGAGTGCCCCGAGTGTCTACTTGTAGGGGATGCAGCGACGGACGAGCTTGACGTCGGCGTCGCAGAGCGTGCTGGCCTTGCGCAGGTGGCGCTTGGTCTTCTGGCGCTTCTTGGCCAGGATGTGGCGCATCTTGCTGCGCTTGAACTTGATCTTGCCACTCCCGGTGACAGAGAAGCGCTTGGCAGCAGCGCGACGGGTCTTCATCTTGGTCTTACCGGCCATGATTTCCTCTCGAAGAGCGTCAGCCGCGGCGGTTGGGGGCGATGATCATGTGCATCTGGCGGCCTTCCATGCGGGCGTGCTGTTCGACCGTGCCAAGATCCTGGCAGGCCTCGTACACCCTGTTGCACTGGAGGACACCGATGTCGCGGTGGGCGAGCTCTCGTCCGCGGAAGCGGATGGTGACCTTGACCTTGTTGCCTTCTTCGAGGAAGCGGCGAGCGTGCTTCACCTTGACCTCGAAGTCGTGCGAGTCGGTCTTGGGTCGGAGCTTGACCTCCTTGACGGTGACCGTCACCTGCTTGCGCCTGGCTGCTGCCTCCTTCTTCTTCTTCTCGTACTTGAGCCTTCCGTAGTCGGCGAGGCGGCACACGGGCGGACGGGCGTTGGGTGCGACCTCGATGAGGTCGAACCCACGCTCCCGGGCCATATCCAGGGCGTCCTTTGTCAGGAACTCTCCCAGCTTGCGGCCCTCCTCGTCGATGACGAGGACGCGGGGAACGCGAATGCGCTCGTTGACTCTGGGTTCGTCACGCTCAGGTGGCTTGTCGAAGTATCTCCGGCGTCGCCTCAAGGCCTCTCCGAATCGGCTCTATCCGTGAACTCGCGCCCTCGAGCACCCCCAATGGTGACCAGGACGCTGTGGGTTCCTCAGCTGAACCACCGCGAAAGTGGATCGAAATGAGAAGACCCGGGAAAGGGGTGGTAGGCACGGGCAGGATTGAACTGCCGACCCCCGCCGTGTCAGGACGGTGCTCTCCCACTGAGCTACGTGCCTCCGGGGCCCCCCTGATAACGCCAGGGCGTCGATGACGTCAAGGGTTCGAATCAGACGTTCTTGAACAGATCGCGCTCGCTCTCCGGCTTGCCCGGCTTCTGGCGCAGCCGACCGCCGCGGCTCCCGCTCTCGTCGACGTCCATACCCGCCGCTTGCTCCGGCGAGGAACGCTGCGACATGGTCATCATCCGGACCAGCACGGGCTTGACATCCTGCATGATGAGGATCATCGGCGACGCCACGTAGACGGTGGAGTAGGTACCGACGATGACGCCCATGGCGATGGCCAGCGCGAAGGTCTCGATGACCGGGCCGCCCATGAACAGGAAGACGAGCATGGCGGCGAGGGTGGTCAGCGAGGTGTTGATCGTACGGTTCAGGGTCTCGTTGACCGATGCGTTGATCAACCCCTCCATGTCCTTGCGCCGGTACCGCTCCATGTTCTCGCGGATGCGGTCGTAGATGACGATGGTGTCGTTCAACGAGTAGCCGACGATGGTCAGCAGGGCGCCGATGATGGAGATGTTGACCTCGCGCTGGATGAGCACGAAGAGGCCGATCACGATGGTGACGTCGTGGAACAGGGCCAGCACGGCGCCGGGCGCGAAGGTGAGGTCGAAGCGGAAGGCCACGTAGACCAGCACCAGCACCAGGGTGAAGAAGATGGAGGTGAAGCCCTGACGGCGCAGGTCGCCACCCACCTTGGGGCCGACGCTGTCGACCTGCAGCACCTCGAAGGGGTGGTCCTGCAGCTGCACCCTCAGCGCGTCCTGGACCTGCTGTGAGAGCCCCGGGAGCTTGACGTAGAAGGTGTTGTCGTCCGGGGCCTCGCGCACCTGCACGCCCTGGAGGCTCGCCACGGCGGCCTCGATCTGCTCCATGGGCACCTGGGCGCCATCGTACTGCAAGGTCATGCTGGCGCCGACCTCGGCCTCGAAGCGCTCCTCGACGATCCAGTCGGCGCCGAAGGTGTTGGCGAGGGTCTGCTTGACCTCCTCGCGAACCTCGTCGGAGCCGAACGCCGCGTCCTGGACGCGGATGGAGTACTCGGAGTCCTCGGGGCCACCGATGGACTGAACCGAGTCACCCGGCAGGCCGACGGCCTCGATGGCGTCGCGCACCTCGCCGATCTCCACCACCTCATCGGTGAACTTGAGCCGGATCTCGGCGCCGCCGGTGACGTCGATGCCCCAGTTGGGACCCATGAAGATGAAGACGAGCACCGAGAGGGTGACGAGCACCGCGGAGCCGAT
>CAZHIK010001134.1:0-3182 GCA_964532635.1 uncultured Enterobacterales bacterium | reverse complement strand
ACCACGCAAGCGTAGGACTCGCCGCTGGAACCAGGGCAGGTGTCGCCGTCCACGATCCCCGTCGGGAGAACGATCCAGGTCTCGAGGAAGCTGGTGTTGAACTGGGGGGCGATGTAGAAGACCAGCACCCGGTTGGTGAGCTCATCGAGCAGCATCTGCAGAGAGAACTCGTGCTCGTCGGTGATCTCGTTGTCGGCCCAGCCGAATCCACCGAACGCGGAGTAGTCGTAGGAAAAGGTCTCCAGCTGCCGGTCGAAGCGGTAGACCTTGTAGCTGGTGTCGTCGGGGTGGTTGTTGGCGATGGCCGACTCGTAGAGCGGGTCGACTTCACAGACGCCGAAGTCGTGCCCGTCCCCCGTGATGGGCTCGTCGATGGCCAGCTGAGCGCCGCCAGCCAACAGCTCCTCCGTCCAGGCCGCGACGCCGTGGATGCCGGCACCATCCCGCCCACAGCCCACGATCAGGGGGTAGTCCCCGCCCGGGACGCCCGCCTGCAGCGTGTGGAAGGGCTGACCAGCGACAGGCACGGTCTCGGCGCTGCTGTGGGACGAGAGATCCTCGGGGAGCCCGTGCATCTCGATGATCCGCTCCTGCTCTGTCCAGGATGACAGGCCCAGGATCACCGTGCCCCCCACAGCGTCCATGTCGAAGGGGCCGCTGTGGCCGGCGTCTTCGACCTCACCCACGAGCCGGGCGCCCAGCTCCGGGCCGGTGGGATCGTCAACGCTCAAGCCAAGGAGACCGAAGCCGTCATGGAGCGTGGCGTCGCCTTCGAGGGTCTCCGCCTGCCACGCCAGCAGGATGGTGTCATCCCCCAGGGCCAGCCGTGGCCCCTGCACGCCCTGGGAACCGCGCAGGTCCACGGCGGTCCAGGCCGAGCCGTCCGGCTCGCCGTCACAGTCGGAGTCGAGCTCGTCACCCAGCCCCTCCACCGCGCCAGGGTGGACCGTCGGGTCACCATCATCGCAGTCGTCACCGCCGTAGGCCGCGTCGTCGTAGCCGTCGGAGTCGGCGTCGATGAGCTCTGCCCAGCGCAGGTCGAGCTCGCTGCTGGGTACCCAGACGCAGCCTGTCAGCAGCAACACCCAAGCGGTCATCAGAACCGTCCTCGCACAGCAATTCGTGGTCCGTCGGCCACGAAGAACGAGGCTCCCAGCCCCGCAGCACCCACGACGGCGAGGCCGGCGGCCATCGAGGTGTAGGTGTGGTTCTGCTGGAGGTAGCCTTCGAGCTTCTCGGGGTTGCGTGTGTCGTAGAAGGCCCGCCGCTTCAGGGCGGCTGCGTAGTACATCGAGCCGCTGCCCAGCAGGCAGGCCGCTGAACCCAATCGCAGGCCCAGGCGAGGCCAGTGGACCTCGGACTCGGCTTCGGACTGCGCGCGGGCGATGGCGGCCGCACCCACCAGGATCTCGTGGCGCTCACCGGAGGCCAGGTCCACCAGGCGAGCCTCGAGCGCCGCCTCGCCGACCTGCCACTGCAGCAGGTGCGTGCCCACCAGCAGGTCGATGGCCAGGCCGGAACCCTGGGTTCGTCCATCGATCCAGAGCTGATCTGCGCCCTGCACCAGCAAGCTCGCGGCAGGCTGGTCGAGCACTGTCTGCTGCACGTCGCTGTACAGGGCGAGCACGGTCTGGCCATACATGGGGTCGGGCTGAGTGGTGGGAGAGACCGCCACGGCCCAGGCGAAGCGCTCCTGCGCCAGGGCCCTGTCTCCGCTGAACAGGGCCGCCACCCCAGCCGCCTGCATCAACCCGGTGAGGGCGACGGTGTTGATCGGCTGCTCCTGACACCCCAGCCCAGCCAGGGCCTCGTCCGCGATGGCGGCCGCCCGCTCGAGCTCGACGTCGGCCAGGGCCTGGCCGATGCGGTCCAGCTCGACGCTGACGGAGGGACACGGGGCGGCCTGGGCGCTCGCTGCGAACAGCAACGCCCCGATGGCGAGGCACGAGATGGTGGGCGCGCTCAGCGCAGCTCGTCCTTGGCGCGATCGTAGGTCCAGCGGTTCTCCTGATCGGCGGCGACCTGGATGCTCGCCTCGAAGCGGTGCTCACCGTCCTCGAAGCGTAGCACGTGGGGTCCAGGATCGACCTCGAGGACCCGAGGCGTCTCTCCCAGCGGCCGCCCGTCCAGAAAGACCCGGAGGCCGAAGGGGAGCGAACCGATGCGGATCTCGAGGGGCTCGGCGGCAGGCTCGGATTCCTGCGGGACCTCGGGCTCGACGCCGGGGTGGGCGGCTGCGGGAGTGGCGGACGCAGGCTGGGAAGCGAGGGGCTCGATGGGCCCACCGCTCGACGCGGCGACAGGGGCCCGTGGGGGCGGTTCCTCGACCGGGAGAGCCTCGTCGGTGGGCGGCTCGGGGGTGGGCGGCCGCGAGGCCTCGGAGACCTGCGCCTCGGGCTCGCCTGCCGAGGATGGGATCGCAGCGGGATCGGGCTCCGGCTCGAGCGTGACGTCGCGCTGGGTCATGAGCGCCACACCCACGATCCCGGCCACGATCATCAGGGCCAGCGCCACCCCGAGCCGGCGCCAGAGGCGACCCGGGGGCGTGGCCGCGGCAGAGCGGGGACCGGTGACGACCGTGCGCTCCGAGCCGACCTCCTCCGGCCCCAGAGGTCGGCGCGCCGTGCTGTCTTCGGGTTCGTCACCATCCCCGACCGTGCAAGCCGTGAGCTCCTCGGTGAGCTCCCGGCCCACCAGGGGAGCCGTGCTGGGAACCTCGGGGACACGCAGCGCTGGGAGGGCCACCGCGACCCACTCCTCGAGGTTCGGCCCGCTGACACGTCGCTCGAGACCGCGGCAGCGGAGCTCCACCTCTGCTGCACCCGGGCGGTCCTGGGGATCGAAGACCAGCATCTGCTCGAGCAGCGTGCGCAGCTCGAGCCGCTCAGCCTCGCCGCAGCTGTCCAGCTCCAGGCGCTCCAAGGCCGCGCCGATCTGGGCTTCGTGGGCGGCCTGGACCTCGCCAGCCCAGCCCAGGCGGCTGCGGCTGAGCAGCTCGAAGAGGACCGCACCCAGGGAGTAGACGTCGCTGGCGGCGGTGGCCGTGCCCCCTCCCATCACCTTGGGAGCCATGTAGGGCATGGAGCCCAGCTGGTAGTCTTTGGTGATGGCTTCGCGGGCATGGTGGTTGGAGCGCGCGATGCCGAAGTCCAGGATCTTGACCTCCCCGTGGGGGGTGACCC
>CAZHIK010001133.1:0-3185 GCA_964532635.1 uncultured Enterobacterales bacterium | reverse complement strand
GCGGTGCATGGCGTCCGTCCTGGGGTTCGGCGCGCTGGGGTTGAAGCACGCCCATGAGTCCCCCGGAGTCGTCAGCCGTAAGCACCGTTACAAAAAAGTTCTCGGACGTTCAGGCCGCGCCGTCCGGCGGCTCTCCCCACCGCATCACGAACCGCGCCCCACCCAGCTCCGAGGCCTCCACCATCACCTCCCCGCCGTGCGCCATCACGATGCGGTGCACGATGGCCAGGCCCAGGCCCACGCCGCCCGAGGCGCGATCGCGGGCCTCGTCCAGGCGGGCGAAGGGCTGGAAGATGCGTTCGCGCTCGGCCTCGGGAACCCCCGGGCCGTCGTCCTCCACCACCACCTGCACCTGCCCGTCCACGAGACTCCAGCCCACCCGCACCCTGGACTCGGCGTGCCGGGCGGCGTTGGCCAGCAGGTTGCGCAGGGCGCGGTTGAAGGCACGGGAGTCGGCGAGAACCCACTCCGGCGCACCGGCCGCTGGGACGACCTCCACGGCAGGGCCGCCCTCGGGCAGCTTGGCGGCCAGGCGCTCGACGGAGGCCTCGATGGGCACCCGCTGCGGGTCCAGGGGCGCCCGCCCGCTCTCGTAGCGGGAGTAGACCAGCAGCTCCTCGACCATGGCCTCGAGCTCCAGCAGGTCGCCCTCGAGCTCCACGCGCCGACGCTCGCGGTCAGCGGGGTCGGCGGCCATCTCCATCATCTCGGCGCCGAAGCGCAGCCGGGCTATGGGGGTGCGGATCTCGTGGGCCACGGCCTGCACCAGGCGCTGCTGGTCTTCGAGCAGGCCCTGGACCTTGTCGGCCATGGCGTTGAAGCGCACGGTGAGCTGCCCGATGGCGTCGTCGCTGCGCGGCTTGGGCGCGCGGGCCTCGAGATCACCGGAGCCGAGAGCAGAGGCCACACGCTCGAGGCGACGGAGTCGCCGCACCACCGGCAGGGCCATCAGGAAGGCCACCGAGCCCACCACGCTCACCAGCACCAGCAGGATCTGGGCGAAGTCCCAAGTGGTGGGCTTCATGGGCGCCTCGGCCGGCCCCATCATCAGCACCCGGCCGTCGTCGAGGGTGGTGTAGGAGGCGAAGCCCGGATCGAGCCAGATCATGCCCGACCCGCCCTCGGCCACCAGCGCCTGCCGATCGGGCTGGAGCTCCAACTCCTCGAGGGGGGCCACCAACACCGGCATGTCCGAGCGGGCCTCGAGCTCCGCGATCCAAGCGGGCTCACCCGCCCGCAGCTCGGCCTCCTGGCTCAGCCGATCCAGGCAGTAGGCGGCCATGGGCGGCCCGTTGATGGACATCTGACGTTCGAAGGACTCGAGCACGATGTACGAGGTGAGCCCGAAGGCCACCAGGATGGCGATGAAGATCCCCAGGGCAAAGCGCAGCGCGAGCTTGTTCATGGCTCTTGCCGGGCCAGGAGGTAGCCCACCCCCCGCACGCTCTTGATGAAGCGCGGGTGGGCGGCGTCGTCCCCCAGCTTCTTGCGCAGCCGCAGCACCCGCAGATCGATGGAGCGGTCCAGCCCGTCCCACTCGATGCCCCGCAGCTGTCGGTAGATGGCCTCGCGCTCGAGGGTCTCCCCCACGCGCTGTGCCAGCAGGTGCAGCAGATCGAACTCGGCGGTGGTCAGCTCCAGCTCGCGGCCCGCCAGGCTCGCCGCGCGGCGCCCCGGGTCCACCACCAGCTCACCCACGGTGATGACGGGGTTGGGGCCTGCGGTCGCGGCACCAGCGCTCGGGGCCGCTCGCCGCAGCAGGGTCCGCACCCGCGCCAGGACCTTGCGGGGCGACGCCGGCTTGGCCACGTAGTCGTCGGCGCCCAGCTCGAGGCCCACCACTTCGTCCACCTCGTCACCCAGGGCCGTGAGCATCAAGATGGGGCCCGCATAGCGATCCCGCACCCGCTTGCAGACCGTCAGCCCGTCCACTCCCGGAAGCATCACGTCGAGGATCACCAGGTCGGGCTGCTCGGCCACGATGCGGTCCACGGCGCGGTCGCCCCGGCCCTCGATGGAGACCGCGAAGGCGTCGGAGGCCTCGAGGTAGTCCTTGACCAACTGGGCCAGTCGGGCATCGTCCTCGACGAGAAGGATGGTATTCATGGGCTCCAAGCCCACCTCCAGCGCTGGCAGCGTCATGACTGCACCTCCTCGAGCATATCGCTGGGCCCAGCAGATGCACGCGCTGCTGACCGCCCCCGCGATCCGCCCGCGGATCGAGCTGGCCCTGCTCGGCCTGCTGCTGTGCTGGGCCCTGTGGCTGCGCATCGCCATCGCCGCCCAGCTGGCGCCGGAGCCGGCCTTCGCCTTCGGGCCCGACGGCGACGACTGGGCGGGTGTGTTCCAGGGGGCGTCCCAGGGCTGGCCCCTGGGCTGGGACGACGAGTGGTCCTACAAGTACCCGCTGCTGCCCGCCCTGGCGCTGGGGGTGTCCCGCCTGGCAGGAGTTCCCATGGCCTGCGGGGCGCTCTGGGTGTGCCTGTTGCTGGGTTCACTGGTCCCTCCCCTCACCTACGCCATCGGGCGCGACCTGGTGGGCCGTCCAGCGGCCCTCGCTGCGGCCGGCTGGATGGTGGTCCAGGACGGCTTGGCAGCCCACGCCAGCCTCACCACGGCCTACGCTCTGGTGCCCCCCCTGTACCTGCTGCTGCTGCTGGGCCTGTGCGGGAGCCTGCGCGGACGTCCGAAGGCGGGCGCGGCGGCGGAGCTGCCGGCCGCGGCCCTGCTGACCCTCTGCGTGCTGCACGGCGCAGTCCTCGTCGCCCTGACCTGGGCGGCCGCCGCGGTCGCGCTGCTCGCGACCCAGCGCCGTTGGCGCCCCCTGCTCGGCCTGGCCTGGCCCACCGCCGCGGGCCTGCTGCTGGGGCGCCTGGCCCTGCTGGCCGTCCCTATCGGTCGGGAGACCCCAGGGCGCGGGGCCCTGATCCATCTCTACGAGGAGGTGGCCCAGACCCTGTTCCACGATCCCGGCCACGCCATGCCCACGGGACACATGGTGCACCGACTGGTAGACGGGGCCTCCCGCTGGGAGCACCTGCGCATCAGCCTTTGGGAGCTGTACAACCTGCCGCTGCTCGTCGTGCTCCCTCTGACCCTCGCCGGATTCGCCGCACTGGTGCTGCTGGCGCGGCGCCGGCCCGAGACCGCGGCCGCCAGGGCGCTGCTGCTGACCCTGCTGGCGG
>CAZHIK010001132.1:0-3187 GCA_964532635.1 uncultured Enterobacterales bacterium | reverse complement strand
GGCGCCCTTGCCTCCCAGCTCTGCGCCACAACATTCCCCCAGCCGTTGCAGCATTCCACACGTCCCCACTCTCGTGGAGGCCCCAATGGCCGATATGTCCCCGAAGAGCAGACGTCGTCGACGCCGCTCCCTCTACTCTGGGCAGGAGGGCCGCTGCACCGGCTGCTACGACCCCCTCTCCCCGTCCAGCATGACGCTCCACCACCTCCTGCCCCGAGCCGATGGCGGCACCCACACGCTCGAGAACCTGGAGCTGCTCTGCCCTCTGCGCCACTCGGAACGCCACCGATAGCGCCACCGCGGCGGAGACTGGCCCGGGGCGGCCTCCGCCGCGTTCCCCCGCAGCAACAAGGCCCACCGTGAACGTTCCACAAGCGCGACAGGATCGGGGTGAAGGTTCCATTCAGCCCGAAGCGGACGCTCTCGGACCCGAGGCCCAACCAACGAATGCCTGTTTTCGGCGCCTGCTGAACGTCGGGATGGGACAGGTGGAACGTTCAGTCCCACCCTGTTGCGGAAGTGGAACGTTGGGGCCGACCCTTGTTGCTCCGACGGCCGACTACGGCGCCAACTGGGCTCGGAGACGAGCGAGGGCCTGCCCCGTCCGGCGGAGACGGGCCTCGGACGCCGTAGCGGGCGGGGGAAATCCCGCCCCTACATCGGGTTCGGCGAGCCCACCTCACCACACCGGACAGCAGTACCCCGACTCGATGTCGTCGCAGGATGACCACTCGATGCAGGCGGCCCAGACCTCGACCTGGGTGTTGTTGTCGAGGGCCACCGATGCGCAGTTCTGCTGGCGCTCGTCGGGGTCGTAGTCGCCCATGTCGCCTTCGGCTCGGGCGGCTTCGGTGCATAGGCGCATGCACTGGCGGTAGCTCTGCTCCGATGTCATGTCGCCGCTGGTGAAGCTGCAGGCTTCCCATGGGTCTTCGGAGACTCCGTACAGCCGCTCGCAGGGGGCCTCGCAGTCCATGTCCCACTGGACGCCGGTGTCGGTGGACTTGACGAGGGTCTTGTCGCCGCAAGAGATGAGGAGGGTGAGGATGATGAGTAGGTTTGCGTGGCGGATGGTCATGGTGCGGCTCCGAAGGGTGGGACTGTTCTACCATCCTGGCTTTGGATTGCTGGTTGTGGGGCGCCTGCGGGCGCAGATGAACTGCGCCCCTACATCAGCGGGTCCCACCAGGGCAGTGCGGACGGGCTCCTCTGCGATAGGCACCCATCATGCGCTTCCTGCTCTTCCTCATCCTCGAGTCGTGGCTGGTTCCCCTGCAGGTCCTCGCTGTGGCGTTGTTCATGGGCAAGCTGAAGAAGGTGACCGCCGCCGGAGTCACGGGTACGGCCCACAAGCCGCTGGACGTCCGGCTGATCATGCACGCGGCTCAGACTCGGCCCGACCCGGCGGCCGAAGCCCTGGCTCGCCAGCTGCCCCACTACGGGCCGTTCATCACCTGGGCCTTCGGCAGCTTTGGGCTGGCCAGCCGCATCGCCGGCTTCGAGTGGGCCTGGACCCGCTTTCCGCCCGAGCTGCCTTCCACGCTGTACAGCTTCATCAACCACCGCACCCATTTCCTGGAACGCCACCTGCTCAGCGCAGTGCGCGCCAAGGGTGAAGGCCGCTGCCAACAGGTGGTGATCCTGGGCGCGGGCTGGGACACTCGGGCCTGGGGGATGCTGGCGGACACGGACACCCGTGTCTTCGAGATCGACACCCCCGCTTCGCAAGCGGTGAAGCGTGCGGCCGCCGAAGCGGCGGGCCTCTCCAAGGACAAGGTCACCTTCGTGGCCACGGACTTCACCACCAAGACCTGGCTCGAGGCCCTGGACGAGGCCGGCTTCGATCGCTCCCTGCCCACGTTCTTCCTGCTCGAAGGGCTGGTCTACTACCTGAGCGACGAAGATCTGGGCGCCACGCTGCGCGACATCGCCGGGCTGGCCCCCGGCAGCCGGGCGGCGTTCGACTACCTGGCGCTGGAGCTGATCGAGGGCAAGCCGCCCTTCGAGAAGCTCCACGAACGGCTGCTGGGCAAGGCGAAGAAGACCTACCCCAACGAGCCATTCGAGAGCGGCATCCCCACCCGGCCCCACTACCGTGAGCCCCTGGAAGGCTTCCTGCGCGACCACGGGCTGGAGCCCACAGCGCTGGAGCCCTTCGGCCCGGAAGGCGACGCGTTCGGCGGGCTGGCGGCAGCGATGGTCCCAGCCGCCCCGCGTAGTGAGTGATAGGCGATCCCTATGGTAGAGGCCCGCGAATCCTGCCACAGCTGCGGCGCCCCGATGGAGGTGTTCTACCTCTCCCCGGGCGACAAGGCCGCCCGCTGCCACTACTGTGGGCGCGAGGTGGATCTGCCCGACGACGTCGATCACCACCGCCGGGACCACGACGATGAGCTGGACTCCGACGAGGTGCTGGAGATCCGCCGGGGTCGCAGGCCACGACGCCGGCGGGTGGACGATCTGGACGAACGCGCCGGCAAGATGCTGCTGGGCATGGTGGGCGGCCTGGGGGTGATGGCGGCGATCCACCCGAAGGGGGCCCGCCGGGCGGCGAAGCGGCTGTACAGGGCGCGCAAGCGCATGCGTCGCGGTCGCTTTCCCGTGCCCTTCGGCCGCCACCATCGGCACCGCCGCAGCCGGCTGGTAGCCCTGGCCCTGTCGTTCTTTCTGGGAGCCTGGGGGGTGGACCGCTTCTACCTGGGGCAGCCGGTGCTGGGGGTGTTGAAGCTGGTGACGTTTGGGGGATGTGGGGTGTGGTGGATGCTGGACATGGTGCGCATCGCGACGGGATCGATGCGGGATGGGCGGGGGCGGAAGCTGGGTTGGTGAGGGGCTCGAGTCAGAGGCCTGTGTCTCCGGTGTCCGGGGCTTCGTCGCCACCCCAGGTGCCGCGCCAGCAGGCGGTCAGCGCGTTGTCGTCGTGGCCAGCGTGGCCGACTTCGATGTCGGCATCGCCCTGGGCCGGGGTGCCGTCGAGGATCAGCAGGGCGTATTCGTAGACGCGCTCTTCGTCGCCGCGGCTGTCGGTGATGCAGGCCTCGAGGCCGGTGGTCCAGGCGGCACCCAGGGCGTCTTCGACCGAGGATTCCTCGAACATCCAGTCGAACCAGATGGAGTCGCTGGCGGCGGCTGAGGCGTCGAGGGCGAAGCCGTCGCCAAAGGCCCGAGCGTCGTCGAAGGCCAGGTC
>CAZHIK010001131.1:0-3195 GCA_964532635.1 uncultured Enterobacterales bacterium | reverse complement strand
ACTCCAAGCCGTAGATCGTCTCATCGTCCTTTGAGTCAGATTGCCAGCGCTGCTTGACGGACCAAGAGCTTGCGGACTTTGGAGGCTCGGCCAAGCCCCCCTCTACCAGACGCCAGTGAGAAGCGAGGTACCTTCGAGCCTCGTTACGCGCGAATTCGATCGCAGCCCGGTTCTCGATGTAGATCTTGGCGGAACTGCCGAGCCGATGGGCCTTGGGAAGTGGAAACTCGATGGGCATGGTCAGTCTCTCCAATGCATGATGAACTGCCGAAGGTCGCGGGAGTTCTCGATGAAGTCCAGGTACCAGAGCGAGTCGGTGATGGTGGGCTTCGTTCCGCACCTGTCGAGCACGATTGCGAGCTGTTCAACGGCTTGTGGCCAGTCCCCGAACGGGCTCGAGTTCCAGTCCATGATCATTGCCGCCAGGCTGGAGCGACCAGCTTGGCCTGGTAGTCTTTCTAGGGCTGCAATGGCGCACCGCGACAGTTCCTGGTGAGAAACTGCGCGCCATGGGGCACCAGCCTGCATCCCTCCGAGGGTCAGGTAGTGGCAGGTGGTGTGGGGTGTGGTCTCCGCATGAGGGAAGAACCGCTTGTGCTCTCTCCTGACCCAAGCAGGGACGAGGCTGGCGTACTCCTGCAGCTGCCTGAACTGGCGGCCACAAGCGCACGTCCAGTCACTTGGGCCGCTCGTTACCTTTTGCTCAATGGCAACAACGTGATGGAGACTCGCCAGGACCAGGTCAATCACGCAATGGTGGGTTCGAGAGCAGTCGTCGCATCTGGAATTGCCCAGTGACACTTCGCACAGCACTCGGAGCTCCTTCGCAGCGATCTCCCTTCCTGACAGGTGAGCAAAGACAAGGGGGCCAAGGGTTTCACCGATCGCTCCGGACCGCAGCGGGTCGAGCATGTAGGCGAGGTATTCGGTCCATGGCGTCTCCAGGTGATTCGCCTTGGACACCGACAAGACGGGCACTGGTAGGCCTCGGATGAGGCCTTCACGAAGTTGGGGAACATCTTCGATCAGTTGCTGGCCTACCTCATCGAGGACGAGTCGGCCGATCTCTCGCATTCCCTCTTCAGCAGCGTAGATCTCACCGATGCGCCGCATCGCGTCGATGCCGGTTCTCCTTGCTTCAACCACGGGTCCGCACCTCACTGGCGTGTGGACCCATTATCTCATGCGGAGTCCGGGCGGTCGTTCGTCTGGAGAACCTGCTATCAGCTCCAGCTCATGGGCCTACCTGGTGTGGGATCACGCTCACTGGCTGCAGGTGCCCGTCCTTCTTCACCATGACTGCAACAAGAGGCTCTTTCCCTTCGTGGGATAGGCCGACCTCGATGCGCTCGGGAAGGAACCCATCCTCCGACTTGCCGAAGAAGCCAGTGTGAAGAGTGGAGCCATCCGCGGATGGGACGATGGACAGATCCCTGGGCTGCCAGGCTTGCCCGAGCGCATACAGGACTACGTTGCGTGTCGTGAGGTCGATGCTCAATAGCATCTCCCTGTCCTCGACCTCGAACAGGATGCGCTCATGCTGGCGGGCAGGCGGCCTGACGGGATCGGCATTTTCTGTAGCGAAGTCGAAGGTGACCTGCTCACCAACCGGGATCTTGATCGAGGCGAACGGAGGTCGAAGTACTGAGAGCAGAGGGAACTCCCGCTCAAGGGTGAGTCGCGCCTGTTCCATGTGCTCCATGAGTCGAGCATGGACAGGATGGGCACCAGCACCTTTGCGGATTGAACACCTGGCAATCGGACCGCACCAGGCGGCTCCCAACGGCACGGATTCCGACGCCGTGGCCAGTTCGCGAGCCTCTGCTCCACGGGTCCGCAAATCTTGCCGCAGGGCATCGAGCCCATCTTTCCAAAGGGGGAAATCGCCGAAGTTGCTTAATCGATGATGGGCCGCCGCTTGGTCGAATCGATCAAGCAGCAGGGTGTACCTGCAGGCGATTCCTCGGCGTAGCCAGACGAGATCATGGATAAGGGTTCGAAGCGGCCAGGCGAAATCGAGGACGGAGCATTCCTCGAGAAGGTCGATGAGGGCGTTTGTCACCGCGCCCTCGAAGAGGGTGACTCCCTCTGCCGAGTATTCGCTCGGGGCCTGGCCTTGTTGGAGAAGATCGGAAGTGTACTGCCAGTCCGTCAGCGTCATCGCGCAGACCAAAGGCGCACGCGCTGCCGGGGCGTCGACAAGAAGGGAAAGCTGCCTGCGAAGCCAGGTGCCAAGGCGGCGAGATGCTGAGCGGGGGGACGTTGCGACTTCAGGCGAGGACCACTCATGCAGGAACTGAATCCCACGAACGGTGAGCTCGCGCCCGCAAGCGAGTAGGGGAGTCTCAACCTCGAGCGAGAGGCTGTTGCTGTCGTCCATGGGATCTTCAATCTGGCCCTTCGTGGGAATCTCGTACCTGCTGGACAGCGACCGGGCATAGTTCTCTCCCAGAAGGCGAAGAGCCAGTGTGGAGCCCTGCAGCGTCGGCTCGGATGCAGCGACTCGGTTCGGGACACCTGGCTGGCCACAGGTCTCTGCAGGCCCACAGCCCAGCATGAACATGGCGACGGCGCGCTCTCGACCATCAAGGCTTGTCACGGTGTCTCCCGCGAAGGGTTCATCCCGAGGTGTACCGCCAGTTTCCACCATTTTTTGTCCGGCAACGGTGATAGAACCTCAATGAGGGCGGAGCCCACCGGCACGCGATGAGGAGGTGAGCATGGACTACGACGCGCTTCGAGCGGTTTACACCGAGGGTGCGAGGGCTTCGAGAGAACACACTGGCCCGTGGCCGCGAAGTCAGTCGAAGTCCAGCATCCTCGCATTCTCTGTCGGCATTCGGTGGGCGAAGAAGATCGCTGCGGAGTACCTTCTGGACAACCAGTCCTCTCCCAGTCCGCCCTGCGTGTTGTGCTGGCCCACGGGCCGTCAGCGCAAGGATGGAAGCCGAACCGGGAAAGAGCTTCTCCTCGAATCGCATGGTTTCGTGTTGGAGGATTCTCCGCCGTCGCCTTGGGCCGCCAGGTACAAAGACCAGATCGTCCATCGCTCTGTGGAGAACCTGCTCGACCTCACGCTTCTGCCTGGTCCGCGCCACGAAGCACCCAAGGATAGACGGCATTGCGCGCTGCTCACCATGGAGAGTGAGATGAGTCCCGTGCAGGGCGTTCGTCGAACAGATTCTTGGAACAAGC
>CAZHIK010001130.1:0-3198 GCA_964532635.1 uncultured Enterobacterales bacterium | reverse complement strand
GCCTCACCGAAGCCGGCTACGTGGGCGAAGACGTCGAGAACGTGATCCTCTCCCTGTTCCAGGCCGCCGAGTACAACGTCGAGCGGACCATGAAGGGCATCATCTACATCGACGAGATCGACAAGATCGGCCGCAAGTCCGAGAACCCCTCGATCACACGCGACGTCTCCGGCGAAGGCGTGCAGCAGGCCCTGCTCAAGATCATCGAGGGCACCGTGGCCAACGTGCCCCCCAAGGGCGGCCGCAAGCACCCCCAGCAGGAGTTCCTGCAGATCGACACCACCAACATCCTGTTCATCTGCGGTGGCGCCTTCACCGGGCTGGACAAGATCGTCGAGCAGCGCCTGAACAAGTCGGGTGTGGGCTTTGGGGCCGCGGTCCAGGACCAGACCGAGATGTCCCGGGGCGAGCTGTTGGCCAAGACCGAACCCGAAGACCTGCTGCGCTTCGGCCTGATCCCCGAGTTCATCGGACGCCTGCCCGTCGTCGCCACCCTCGAGGACCTGGACGAAGACGCCCTGGTCCAGATCCTGGAGCGACCGCGCAACTCCCTGATCCGTCAGTACCGAAAGCTGTTCGAGCTCGAGGAAGTGGAGCTGCAGTTCACCGACAGCGCCCTGCTCGAGATCGCCCGCGAAGCCATGGCGCGCAAGACCGGAGCCCGTGGCCTGCGCTCCATCCTCGAGGACATCATGCTCGACGTGATGTACGACCTGCCCTCCATCGACGGCGTCAAGGAGTGCATCGTCAACGAGGAGACCGTGCGGGCCAAGCAGCGCCCCATCCTGGTCTATGGCTCCGACAACCAGAAGGTCGGCTCCGCCCACAAGAAGGTGGGCGGCTAGCGCCCGGGAGTCCCCATGATCTTCAAGTCGCGCAAGCGGGTCGATGACAGCGGCGTGGCCCTGCCCCTGCTGCCACTCCGCAACCTGGTGCTCTTCCCCCACCAAGTCATCCCGCTGATCGTGGGCCGTGAAAAGTCCATCCGGGCCCTGCGCCAGGCCAACAACGAAGGTGGCCGCATCTTCCTGGTGTCCCAGCGCGATCCGCGCGTGGCCGAGCCCAACGCCGAGAACCTCCACGAGGTCGGCTGCATCGGCCAGGTCATGCAGGTGCTCAAGCTGCCCGACGGCACCATGAAGGCACTCATCGAGGGCCAGGAACGAGCCCGCATCGAGCACTTCATCGGCACCGAGCCCCTGCTGCATGTGCAGCTCGAGGTCCCACAGGCCCCCGAGCCGGACCCCGAGGAGATCGAGCCCCTGATCCGCTCCGTGAGGGGTGCCTTCGAGGAGTACCAGAAGCTCAACAAGGCCCTCGCGCCCGAAGCCCTGGTCTCGGTGGCGTCGGTGGAGGATCCCGGCCAGCTCTCCGACATGCTGGCGTTCCGCCTGGGCCTCAAGACCGAAGACCAGCAGTCCCTGCTCGAAGAGGTCTCGCCCACTGTGCGGCTCAAGCGCCTGCTGGAGTACGTCCAAGCCGAGATCGAGATCCTGCAGGTGGAGCGCAAGATCAAGTCGCGCGTCAAGAAGCAGGTGGAGCGCTCCCAGAAGGAGTACTACCTGAACGAGCGCATGCAGGCGATCCAGAAGGAGCTGGGGGACAAGGACGAGTTCAAGTCCGAGCTGGATGAGCTCGAGCAGCAGATCGTCGAGAAGCAGCTGCCCGCCGAGGGCCGCGAGCGCCTGCAGCGCGAGCTGCGCAAGCTCAAGATGATGTCTCCCATGGCGGCCGAGGCCACGGTCACCCGCAACTACATCGACTGGGTGCTGGCTCTGCCCTGGGCCTCGTACACCGAAGAAAACCACGACATCGACAAGGCCCAGGGCGTGCTCGACGAGGACCACTACGGCCTGCGCAAGGTCAAGAACCGCATCACCGAGTACCTGGCCGTCTCATCCCTGGTCGAGCAGCGCGACAACCGCATGAAGGGCCCCATCCTGTGCCTGGTGGGCCCCCCTGGGGTGGGCAAGACCTCGGTGGCCCGCTCCATCGCCCGCGCCACCGGCCGCGAGTACGTGCGCGTTGCCCTGGGCGGCGTGCGCGACGAAGCCGAGATCCGCGGCCACCGCCGCACCTACATCGGCGCCTTGCCCGGCAAGGTCATGCAGTCCCTGCGCCGGGTGGGCAGCTCCAATCCCGTGTTCCTGCTCGACGAGATCGACAAGATGAGCACCGACTTCCGAGGCGACCCCTCCTCGGCCTTGCTCGAGGTGCTCGACCCGGAGCAGAACCACACCTTCTCCGACCACTACATCGAGCTGGACTACGACCTGTCCCGGGTGATGTTCGTCTGCACCGCCAACACCATCCAGGGCGTGCCTCCCGCGCTCATCGACCGCCTCGAGATCATCGAGCTGACCGGCTACACCGAGCGCGAAAAGCTGGCCATCGCAAAGCGCTTCCTGCTCCCCAAGCAGCTCGAGGCCAACGGCATCGAAGAAGACAACCTCACGCTCACGCGCGAGGCCTGCCTCGGGGTCATCCAGCAGTACACCAAGGAAGCCGGCGTCCGGAACCTCGAGCGAGAGATCGCCACCCTATGCCGCAAGGTGGCCCGCCGCGTGGTCAACGAAGGCCCCGAGTTCCACGCCCGCATCACCACCCGCAGCCTGCGCAAGCTGCTGGGAGTGCCCCGCTACCAGCAAGACCAGGCCGAGAAGCGGGACGAAGTGGGCATGGTCAAGGGCCTGGCTGTCACCCCATGGGGTGGCGAGATGCTCAGCATCGAAGTGGCCATCGTGCCCGGCTCGGGCAAGCTCGAGCTCACCGGCCGCCTCGGCGACTGGCTGAAGGAAAGCGCCAAGGCCGCCTTCACCTACATCCGCTCCCGGGCCGACCGCCTGGGGCTCGATCCCGAGTTCCAGGAGAAGCACGACTTCCACGTGCACTACCCAGGCAACGCCATGCGCACCGACGGCCCGTCCGCCGGCATCGCCATGGCCACCGCCCTGGTCTCCGCGCTCACCGGCATCCCCGTTTCGCGCCACATCGCCATGACCGGCGAGATCACCCTGCGGGGCCGGGTGCTACCCATCGGCGGGCTCAAGCACAAGACCCTGGCCGCCCTGCGCGGCGGGGCCACCACCGTGCTGATCCCCATGCGAAACGAAAAAGACCTGCCCGACATCCCCAAAGAGGTCTCCGACGGGCTGGAGATCATCTGCGTGGAACACATGGACGAGGTCCTCCCCCGCG
>CAZHIK010001129.1:0-3199 GCA_964532635.1 uncultured Enterobacterales bacterium | reverse complement strand
CTCGAGGTTGAGTCTCGCTACCCCCTCCGTGCGTCAGGCCTTTGGCCTGCCTGCCCACCTTCGGTTTCCGCCCCTACGGTGAGTCCTCTCCCCGGGGGGGAGAGGGGGCGATGGTGCCCAGGCACTTGTCGGCGGACTGGCACCAGGCGGCGCAGCCGAGGTCGAGCTCGGGATGGCGGACGTCTCGGCCGCAGCTGCGGCAGGGCAGGACCGGCTCGTCCTTCCACATCTCCAGCTCGGCGTCGCAGTGGGGACAGCGCACGAATTTGATGTCCTCGGGCTTCCAGCCGCGCTGGTCCTGCCCCGGGCAGCGGGGACGGTCCGAGTGGCTCATTCCGGCTCCTCGTCGAAGCTCCAGGGGCCGATGCGGGTGGGGCTCTCGAGGGCCTCGGAGAGGTGCTCGAGGTAGGCCTCGCGGGGGATGAGGATCCCGCCCAGGCGTGCCAGGTGGTCGGTGTGCATCTGGGCGTCGATGAATGCGAACTCCCAGCGCGCGAGCTGGTCGGCGAAGCGTGCGAAGGCCACCTTGGAGGCGTCGGGGGCCAGGGAGAACATGGACTCCCCGGCGAACATGCGTCCCAGGCTCACCCCGTACAGGCCGCCCACCAGCTCGTCGTCTCGCCACACCTCCACCGAGTGGGCGAAGCCGATGCGGTGGAGCATGCTGTAGGCCACCTGCATGTCGCGGGTGATCCAGGTGCTGGTCTGGCCTGGGCGGGGTACCTCGGCGCAGTGCTGGATGACCCGCTCGAAGGCCTGGTCCATGGTCAAGCTGTACTCGCCGCGCCGCAGGCGCTTGCGCAGGCTGCGGTTCACTCGCACACCGGCCGGTACGAAGATCATGCGCGGGTCGGGGGAGAACCACAGCACGGGCTGCCCCTCGGAGTACCAGGGGAAGATGCCCATGCTGTAGGCCAGCACCAGCCGCCGGGGCTGAAGGTCACCACCCACCCCCAGCAGGCCGTCGGGTTCGGCTTCTCTGGGGTCGGGAAAGACCAACTGCTCGGGGATGTGGTAGACGGGCATGGGGCGCTAGCTCGGATCTTGGGGCTCTTCGACGCTCTTGCGCCGCAGGGAGTAGCCAAGGCAGACGTTGATCACGTTGTGTCCGGCCTTGTCGGCGTCGTTGGTGAGCATGATGTGGCCGAACTGGAAGTCGACGGTGAAGCCGCGGGGGAGCAGCCACTTCCAGCCGATCAGGGGGGCCAGCTGGGTACCTTTGTCCGTGTTGCCCTCGTAGACCGAGCGCTCGTGGCGCAGCTCGACGGCCACCTGCAGGGCAATGGAGGGGGAGCGGGCGGGGTAGTAGCGGTATTGCATCCCCACCATCCGGTCACCGTCGAGGCTGGGGAGCCCCAGGATGGCCACCGCGCTGTGGTGCTGGAAGGGGAGCCACTCCGCCCGGGCGTCGAGCCGGTTGAGCAGGGTGGGTGGCGAGGCGGTGAGGGAGAGCCACTCTTCGCCGACCTTCAGCTCAGCGCGCGCGGTCCCGGGGATCGCGAGGGCCAGCAGCAGGGCGAGGGTGGGGATGCGCGCCATGGTGGGGATGGTACCACCTGGCCCCGTTCGCTGAGCATCGCACCCGCTCGCCGTCGCGGCAGGCGTCTGGGCCAGGTGTCACCCGAAGCGGTGCGAGCGGTGCTGCATGGCTTGACCTGCTGTTTCCTGCCGTGCACAGTGGCGGCATGGCAAGCTCTCTCGACGACATCGCTGTGTTCGTGGCCATCGTGGACCAGGGCAGCTTCCGGGGCGCCGCCAGGCAGCTCGGGCTGTCCCCCTCGGCGGTCAGCAAGCGCCTCTCGGCCCTCGAGGCCCGCCTCGAGACACAGCTGCTGCTGCGCACCACTCGCCACATGGCCCTCACCCAAGCCGGTGAGCTGCTCTACGACCAGGTCCGCGGCATTCCAAGCACCGTCGCCACGGCCGAGGAGTTGGTGCGCGAGGCCACGGGACGGGTCCAGGGCGTGCTGCGGGTGGTGATGCCCACCTGGTTCGAAAGCGGCGTGCTCTACGACCGGGTGTTGCCCGCCTACCTCGCGGCCTACCCGCAGGTTCGCCTGGACCTGGTGATGGTGGTGGACCCACTGTCCCGGATCGGCGAGAAGTACGACCTGCTACTGGCCGGGCGGCTGCCCCACCAGCGCTTCCCCGACAGCAGCGCCGTGAGCCGCCGCCTGGTGCGGATGCAGGGCGCCCTCTTCGCGACGCCGGCCTATCTCGAGCGCTGCGGCACCCCCGATCACCCCGATCAGCTCGCCGATCACAACTGCCTGGGCTGGCCCAACCCCCTATGGCACTTCTCGCCCCCGGAGGGGGGCTCCCTGGTGCATGAGGCCCAGGGCAACCTGCGCACCAACAGCCACCAGGCGCTGCGGGCGGCGACGGTGGCGGGGCTGGGCATCACCTACTCGTTCCCGCCCTTCTTCGAGGACGATCTGCGCTCGCGTCGGGTGGTGCGGGTGCTGGACGAGTACACGGCGGGCTCGTTCGTGGAGGTCCACGCGTTCTACCCGCCGGCTCGCTACCGCCCCCTGCGCACCCGAGCGTTCGTCGACACCTTGTTGGAGCAGCTGGAGGCTGCGGAGGGCCCCTAGATGCGGCGGCGGCGGATGGCGAGGCCCAGCATGGTGGCGATCAGGGGGAGGAGGCCGGCGGCGGGGGCCGCGGGCGCGGCGCAGGCACAGCCGCCCTTGTTCTGCGTGGTCTTCTGCACCTTCAGGTTCCAGGTCGGGGTGACCTTCAGGACCACGTCGTCGCAGACCATCTGGGTGATGGCGATGTAGTAGGTGGTGTCGGGCTCGAGGGGAGTGGGGTCCGCCTCGCTGCCGTCCCAAGCCAGGAGGGTGGGGCTGTCCTCGTACCAGGCGTCGTAGTCGCGGCCCGTGGGGATGGGCCCGGAGCCGCTGTAGGGGAACAGCACGCTGTTGGCGGTGTCCACGATGTCGAAGGCCACCGGCTCGCCGCGGCGCACGTAGATGTCGTAGTCGAGGTCATCGACATCGAAGGGACTGCCGTCGGTGTCCAGGGCCTCGAAGCTCACAGCCATGTCGAGCAGCTCGCCCTCGTCGGCGCTGGGGGTGGTGAGCTCGAGCTGGAAGTAGGTGCCCACGTGGGTGTCCTGCTCCTGCAGGTCGCGGCAGTCGCTGCGCCAGTAGTCCAGCCAGTAGAAGACCGTGATGTTCAGGTCGAGGGTCTCCCC
>CAZHIK010001128.1:0-3204 GCA_964532635.1 uncultured Enterobacterales bacterium | reverse complement strand
TCGGCGTCGAGCATGGAGCCCACGGCGGACAGCATGGCGGCGCCCTGGTCCTGGGATTCACCAGCGGGGCCGTAGCAGCCGCGGCAGGGCATGTTGGCGTCGATGCAGCGGGCCTCGCAGCCCGAGCGTGTGGCGGAGCCCAGGCAGAGGATGCCCTGCTCCAGCAGGCACCAGCCGTCCTCGGCGATGATCTCGTGGGGGCGATGGAACTTGGTGATCTTGGCGCCACGGCGCTCGCGGTCGCACTCGTCGCAGACGCTGCGATCGCCCACGCCCACCTTGCTGCCCTTGGGGGGCAGGTTGCCGGAGGCGACGGCCTCGATCACGGCCCAGGTCTGGATCTCCGTGGGAGGGCAGCCGGGCATGAAGTAGTCCACCTCGACCACGTCGCTCAAGCGGCGCACGCGGTCGTGGATGGTCGGCAGCTCCAGCTCGCCTTCCTCGACGCTGTGGCCGGGGCCGGGGATCATGCCCACCGGGTTGTCCGTGGACTCGGTGGTGTAGGCCCGCTCGAGCAGCTCCGGGGTGGAGAAGAGGTTGCCCAGGGCGGGGATGCCGCCCTCGCTGGCGCAGGAGCCGTAGGCCACCAGGACCTTGGACTTGGCGCGCAGCAGTGTTGCGATCTCCTGGTTCTCGCTGTTGCGGATGCCGCCGTTGAACAGGCACACGTCGATGTGACCGTCGGGCATGGCGCGGACGTCGTCGTACTTGAAGTCCAGGATGCAGGGACAGAAGACCAGGTCTGCGACCTCGAGGAGGTTGAGCAGCTTGTCTCCGATCTCCAGGATTCCGATCTCGCAGCCACCGCAGGAGGCGGCCCAGTAGATTCCGATCTTGAGCTTGTCGGCCATGATGGCTCCCTTAGGCCCGGACGGCGGTTTCGGGTTCGTTCAGGCGCTGCTTCCACTCCAGGGGGCCCAGCGCGCGCACGGTCTCGATGGTCTCGTTGACCACCTGGGCGTAGCGATCGCCCTCCGAGGCGCTGACCCACTCGAGGCGGAAGCGGCGAGGGTCGATGCCGAACTGCTCGAGCATCTTGACGAGCATCGGGTAGCGACCCGCGGTCTTGTGGTTGCCGTTGATGTAGTGGCAGTCGCCCGGGTGGCAGCCGCAGATAAGCACGCCGTCGGCGCCTTTCCGGAAGGCCTCGAGGACGAACTCGGGGTCCACGCGACCGGAGCACATCACGCGGATGGCCACGACGTTGGACTTGTACTTCTTGCGGCTGGTGCCAGCGAGATCCGCGCCGGTGTAGGAGCACCAGTTGCAGAGGAAGGCGACGATGCGTGGTTCGAAGCTGGACATGGTGTACTCCCTCACGCCTGGGCCAGCAGGCCTTCGAGCTCGGCGTAGATTTGTTTGTCGTCGAAGCCCCACTGCTGCAGCGCCGAAGACGGGCAGGCGCCGACGCAGGTACCGCAGCCCTTGCACTTGGCGGGCTCGATGACCGCCAGGCGGCGCTCCTCGTCGCGGGTGATGGCCTCGTAGGGGCACAGGGGGATGCAGATCTGGCAGCCGGAGCACAGATCGTCGATGACGTGGGCGGTGGTGGGCTCGATCTCCACCGTGCCCCGCTTGATCATCGCGATGGCCTGTGCGGCGGCCGCGGCACCCTGTGCCACGGAGTCGGGGATGTCCTTGGGACCCTGGGCGCAGCCAGCCACGAAGATGCCCTCGGACGCGGTGCTGACCGGAGCCAGCTTGGGGTGGCGCTCCAGGTAGAAGCCGTCGCTCGAGCAGCTCATGTGCAGGGTCTGGGCCAGGTCCTTGGCGCCCTCGGCGGGCTCGAGGCCCGTGCCGAGCACGACCATGTCCACGGGAATCCGGCGGGTGGCACCCACCAGGGTGTCCTCCACGCGGACCACCAGGCGGCCCTCTTCCTCGGGGTAGATGGCCCAGTCGGAGATCTCGGCGACCTTGCCGCGGATGAAGCGGACGTCCTCTCCCAGCAGGCGGTTGTAGAACTCCTCGTAGCCCTTACCGAAGCAGCGCATGTCGATGTAGAAGTCGTAGACTTCGCAGCCCGGCACGTGCTCCTTGATGAGGTGGGCGTACTTGAGGGAGTACATGCAGCAGACGCGCGAGCAGTGCTCGTTGTAGTTCTTGTCGCGGCTGCCGACGCAGTGCACCAGGGCCACGGCCTTGGGGGCCTCGCCGTCGTGGGTGAGCACGCCGTCGGTCTTCTTGACCACGTGGCCCTCGGTGGGGCCGGAGGCGTGACACATGCGCTCGAACTCGAGGGCGGTGTAGACGTCGGGGATGCGACCGTAGCCCAGGGCCTTCATGGGCGCGGGGTCGAAGGTCTTCATGCCCGTGGCCACGATGATGTTGCCGATGTCGATGGTGCTGAAGCTGCCCGCGGGGTCCTGGTCGTACTCGATGGCCCCGGCCTCGCAGACCTTGGCGCAGATGCCGCACTTGCCCTTGAGCAGCATGGTGCAGTGCTCGGCGTCGATGACGGGCTTGTTGGGCACGGCCTGAGCGAAGGGCGTGTAGATCGCCCGACGGTTCATCAGGTTCTGCTCCCACTCGTGGGGGATGCGCTTCTTGGGGCACTTCTGCAGGCAGGCGCCGCAGCCGGTGCACTTGTCGTTGTTCACGTAGCTGGCCTTGTGGTGCACCTTGACCTGGAAGTTGCCGACGTAGCCTGACAGCTCCACGACCTCGGAGTACGCCATCACCGTGATGTTGGGGTGGGTGTAGGCCGAGACCATCTTGGGGGTCAGGATGCAGGCGGCGCAGTCCAGGGTGGGGAAGGTCTTGTCGAACTTCGCCATCGCGCCGCCGATGCTCGGCTCGCGCTCCACCAGGTAGACCTGGGTGTCCGACGAGGCGATCTGTAGCGCCGCCTCGATGCCGGCCACGCCACCGCCGATCACCATGGTGGCCGGGGTGCAGGGCTTGGTGGTCTTGTGCAATTCGGTGTGGTCGGCGACGCGCTGGACAGCGGCCCGGACGACCGTCATGGCCTTCTCGGTGGCTGCTTGTTTGTCTTCCGTGACCCAGCTGACCTGCTCGCGCAGGTTGGCCATCTGGAAGAGGTAGCCGTTCAGGCCGGCTTCCTCGCAGGTGCCGCGGAAGGTGGGCTCGTGCATCAGGGGCGAGCAGGAGGCCACGACCACGCGGTCCAGCTGGTTGTCCCTGATGGCGACCCGGAGCATCTCCTGACCGGGATCGGAGCACATGTACTTGTGCTCCTCCCAG
>CAZHIK010001127.1:0-3210 GCA_964532635.1 uncultured Enterobacterales bacterium | reverse complement strand
GGTGGACACGGCGGCGGTGTTCCAGCTGCTGGGGCGCCCGCAGGACCGGCTGGTGGACCTACGGCTCCATCCCAAGTACGCCGACGACCCCGCCAGCGGGTTCTTCTTCCCCGCTCAACAGAGCGACTGCGAGGTGATGGACCTGCAGGGCTGCGCCTACCGCGCCGGCGAGGTCGCGGTGCGGCTGGTGGAGCCCCGGCTGCCGCGGCTGCGGCGGCTGTTGCGCGAGCGCGACCTGGCCAGCTTCGCCGACGCCATCGAGGCGGGAGAGGCGGCACTGGAGCATGGACCGCTGCCGCGGGTGGTGCTCGATCTGCCTGAGCGGCTGCTCCGGATCAACGACCTGGCCATCCGGCTCTCGGCAGACCAGATGATCTGGTACACGACCCTGTCCGTCGCTCGCCAACAGGGCGAGGGCTGGCTGGATGTGCGGGACACCGCGCTGCTGGGCCAGGTGGTGCGGCACTGCGAGGCCCTCTGGCTCCGGGGTGACGGCTTGGTCAGCGAGGCGTACGACCTCTCCCCCGAGGGAGCGCTGTGGCGTCTGGATCGGCTCCGTCCCATCCGCAGTCGGCTCCGCGACAAGCTGAACAAGGCGTTGCGCGGCCACCCTCATCGTGGGCTGTTGGTCCCCAAGCAGCGGTTCACCCAGGGGCGAAAGGCCAGCGTGGAGCGGATCGAGATCGATGGGGACTGCATCCGGGTTGTGCCGCCGTTCGACCATGGTGTCGGATTGTCCGGGGCCTCGCGGGACACCTCCTTCCGCAAGTGGCGCGTATGAAGCTCACCCCGACCATCCCCCCGGACCACGACTGGCACGTGCACACCACCCTCTCGGACGGCTACGCCGCGCCGGGGCAGGTGCTGCGAGCGGCCGCCGCCCAGGGGCTCCGCAGCGTCGCCATCACCGATCACGACTGCCTCGACGCGCACGCCGACGGCGCGCTGGCCGCGCTGGGTGCCGAGCTGGGCGTCCAGGTGGTGACCGGCGTGGAGATCGACTGCTCCATCGATGGCACCGAGACTGAGATCCTGGCCTACCACTTCGACGCGGCCCATCCGGGGCTGTCCGGGCTGCTTCGCACGGTTCAGGCCCAGCGCTGGGAGCGCTATCGGTTCTACTGCCATGGCATGGCCCGGGCGGGCTTTGCCTTCGACCTGGGCGAGGCCCTCGCCATCGGCACTCGCGTGCCCCTCAAGGTGCATCTGTACCGCGCCCTGCTCGACGCCGGGGTGCGCTTCACGGGCGAGTACAAGGAGTTCAAGGCCCGCCTGGAGGCCCTGGGCGAGGCCCCGCACGTCGAGAAACAAGAACTGGCAGAGGTGGTGGCGTTGGTGCGAGCCGCCGGCGGCACGGCCGTCCTGGCCCACCCGCTCTACTACCGCGAACCCATCGGGCTCGAGCGGCTCGTGAGGGCTGGGGCCGACGCCGGGTGTGTTGGCGCCGAGCTGGTCTACCCCTATCGCTACAGCGCCAAGGGGCTCCTCGGCGACGACGTGGAGGCCGGTCTGGCGGAGCTGTGTCGCCTCGTGGAACGGTTCTTTCCCGCGGACGCGCTGTTGACCAGGGGCACGGACATGCATGAGCCCGCAGAGTGGCGGGACCGGCTGGCCGAGTTGAGGGCGTGGGAGTCCGGCCGGGCCTGAACCGGGCGGCGTCGAGGGCGAATTCTGTCCGGCACGTGATGCGGACATCCGCTGTCCCACTCGGTCGATAGGCTGCGTTGCAGCCTGGAGGCACGGGACATGACCACCGACGAACCGCGCGACTACGAGTGGAGATCCTTGGCCATGGAGGCCGGTCTCGCCTTCAAGCGGGTCGCGACGCGGCAACACCACGCGCGGTCCGGTGGGGCTGGTCTGGGCCTGGGCCTGTCGAGCCTCGACCTGGCGTTGGGCCCTCTCCGCCCAGGTGACCTGGTGCTGGTCTCCAGCCCCGGTGTGGCCGAGCGACTCTCCTTCCTCACCCACTGCTCCACCCATCAGCCGTCATTCCGCGCGGTCGCCGTGGTGTCCCTGGAGCGCACGGCCCGGCGCATGGTACAGCTCGCCCTGGCGGCGCGTGCGCGCATCCCCCTAGCGCGGCTCGACGCCGCGGGGCTCGTGGCCGACCGCCACTGGCCCGCGCTGGCCGACGCGGTGGAGCACCACCACGGCCTGCCGGTCATGTTCATCGAACCCGCAACCTTCGCGCTCGACGAGCTGCGCCTCGCGCTCCAGCAGCTGCGCGGTGAGTTCGCCGGGCTCGCGGTGCTGGTGGTCGATGCACTCGATCGCGTCGACCCGTGCCCGCACGAGGCGTGCGGTCTGCTCCAGCGCGCAGCGGAAGAGCTGGGTCTGGTGGTGCTCGCCGGTGCGGGGATCGACACGGTGTTGGGTGAACGCGACGGCCACGGTCGGCTGGCCGGCTCGGAGCTGGTGGCCGACGGCCTGGTGCGCGCCATCATCCAGCTCCCTCGCCCGCAGGACCCGGGGCCCCTGCAGCCGGACTGGTGCCCGGTGACCGTGAAGATCCTGGGCGACCAGCGCGGCGCCACCGCGAGCGTCCCGCTGCAGCTCGAGCCCGAGTGCCTGGCCTGGCGCGAACCCCCGCCACCGCCCAGTCCGCGCGTGGACGATCAGCCCGTCTATCGCCGGGAGGGCAAGGCCCTCGACCCGGTCTACTCCGCTGCGTGCTGCGCGCTGCTGAACGAGGTGGACCTGGCGCACTACTGGGATGGCCGGCCCCACGGCCCGGGCCGCGCCTGGGAGCTGCCCCTCGACGAGCGCTTGAGCGTTGAGCAGCGCCTGGTGGTGCGGGTGGCGCTCGATATCTGGGACAACCAGGGCGGCGGGTTGCTGCGCGACCTGCGCAAGCTGCCGGCCCACCTCATCGCCGACGTGGGCGAGCTCATCGCTGACACCGCCAGCGGCTCGGGTCCGCTGGGCTGGGTCGAACGTCACATCGGCAAGGACTGGCAGCACTGGGTGCGCGAGGGCCGCTGGTTCGAACTGCTGGGTGCGGGCTGGCGCGATTTGCTCGGTCGGCCACCTGACGAGCCCGAGCCATGAGCGCCCACCCACACAGCTTCGACAGCGCCCGGCGGGCCGCCGAGCTGCTGCTGCGCGTGCAGACCGCCAGCCCCGCGCCCGTCGACCTGCGGCCTCTGGCCGACGAGTGGGGCGTGTCCTGGCAGACGGTGCGCCGGATCGTGGCCACGCTCGAGCAGC
>CAZHIK010001126.1:0-3213 GCA_964532635.1 uncultured Enterobacterales bacterium | reverse complement strand
GTCATCGCGTCGCGCCAGGACCTCCAGGAAAAGGTTGATCTTGGCCGGAGTATGGACTTCGATTCGGCTACCTCGACGACGAACGTACATGCCCCTGGACGATCAAACCACGTTGCCCCACACAAACGTTCGCAATCATCCGAACGGATCCTGCAGCGAAAAGAACGACAGAAAAGGGCAGACCCATTCGGATCATCGCTCATTGATACCTAGATTCTACTGGAGCCACGCTAGCGGTCAAGCTGAATCGCCCCGCAATCCCCACTCCTGGGCCGCAAGTTAATGGAGCGCGCCCCACGCAATTCCCGCCTGACATCCGTCCGGGGGCATGCCAGAGTCTATCGCGACCTATGAACCTGCGGACGGAGAGTCTTGACCCCACGAGCGAGACTCACCAGCTCCCATAGCACTGGAAGGCATCCGCGAAGAAGGGGTTGGCGAATGGGTACGGCCCCCGCGGCAGTTCGGCGTCGCTGCCGAGTTCCTTTTGCGCGCCGGCACTATCGAGACCACGCAGCCACGCTCTGGCGTCACACAGGGCCTTCGCCGGGCTGGACTCCTCGCCTGTGCCGCCCGTCCAGTTGGCGTAGAACCGTCGCATTATGAGTGAGGTGGCGTTGTCGTCAACGGGCCACAGGCTGGCGATGACCGACTTGGCGCCCGCGGCGAGCAGCGAGGCCGGCAAGCCCGTCATCTCGCCAGCCCCGTGGTCTCGAGCGACCCCCGACTGGCACGCGGAAAGCACCGCGAGTCGGCACGAGGGCAACGAGAGTTCGGCCATGATTGTGGCTGCCGTCAGGAGGCAGGCCCCTCCTGCGGTTGGCCGGCCCACGGGAAGAAGCTCCCCGTCCACATACTGAACGAACAGCCCGCTCTGGTCTGTCTCCTTCGACACAGCTAGGCCAGAGTGGTACGGTCGGTCCGGGAAGAAGAACCCGTGGGTAGCAGCGTGCAACAGCGTGCATCGAGGAGCCAATTGACCGATCTGTTCGACGGAGTTCGGCTGCAGGACACAGCCTTGTCCCCGAGCTGCGCGAATCAGGTCGAGTTCCGCTTGTACCTCCAGTGTGGCTGTCGGATCCCGGATTAGCAGAGTCTCTCCGCGGTCTGATCGTTGACGTCTGGCGCACAAGGCGAGTACCTGGAGGCTCGGAGCGATGGACATGCTGCCCAGGCTGGGGCAGCGTTCGAGCAGGGGGGTGAATGGCACCATGCACAGCTCTCGGTGAGGTACGACGACCAGACGGCTCGCGTTGGTGGATGCCACCAACTCCGCCAATTTGTCGAGAAGGCTCGAAACCAGCGCGGCCACGCTGGAATCGAAGTCATCGAGGAAGCTCTCGACATCCGCGGATGACGCGCAATCACTCCGCAGTCGCCTACCGCAGGACTGCCCGTGCCTCCCGGTGCCGCGGGCCAGGTGTGGGTCGCGCGTCCAGGCTGCCAAAGCCCCAAGCCGTTCCTCGCGCTCCCATGGAACGAAGTGGGTAGACTTGGCCACACCTTCCGCGTCACCGGACAGCAGAGCGACACATACTCCCTCGGACACTGCGAACAGACATATGACCGCCGTGCCAGGTTGGCACACACTGCGGAGCAATTCATCAAGCATGCTTGATTCCAGGCGTGCATGGGACCACCGTGACCCCTCCACACCCATGGCACGCAGACGAGTTTCCACGGCACTCAGACTGAGTTCTCGCCTCCGCTTCAGCGAGCGAAGTGAGTCGCTGTCCAGTCTGCGCTCGAGATGCCGGACCTCCAATTCCACCTCCACGGCGCGCATCTCCTGCAGGTGCTGGGCGGCTGCGTTGCCGTTCGTCTCATCACCTTGCTCCAGGGCGAGCCCCGCCTCCATCCATCGCCCCAGGTTCCGGGCACGGGCCTGCTCGGTGACCCACAAGAGCCCTTCGGGCTGATCGCCATGCGAAGCCAACAGCGAGTACTGCTCATACAGTCCCGAAGTGCCGGCAAGGATCGCCTGGCGGGAGTCCGAGTCCTCCGTCTCGACGAGCCAGAGCTGCGACTGAACAATACCGTCCAACAGCACCGAGACCGCCCGCGTGTTCTCGCCCAGCCGGGCGAGCCCGTTGGCGAGGTTCTCCCGAAGGCCCAGCATCAGTGCTCGGTTATTGATCCGGTCGGCCACAACGATGGCGCGCCGAGTCTCGTCGATGGCCGAGTCCAGTTCCCCGCAATCGCTGTGCACCTTGGCGATAGTGCTTCGGCTGGCGATCTCAAGTTGGGGATCGCCATGCCCCCGTGCCAACTGCAGCACGGCTTTAGCCGCGCGGATGGCGGCACCGTGCAGGCCCGAAAACGCGAGTTGTCGAGCGGTCTGCAACTGCTCGTACGCTTCCTGCAGTGTGCGGACCTCGGCCCGGTACGAAAGGTCGCGCCGCCCGACCTCCAGATCTCGGCGCCAGCGTGCTACATTCTCCGATCCGCCGGCGGCTTCGCCTATGTCCACGGCCTGACGGAGGTATTCCCGGCCTCTGTCCTCCTCGCCCGCAAGGCAGTACGCGTAGCCGATCTCACTGAGTGCCCACGCCTGCTCGAGCTTTCGGCCACCCGTCCCCTCCAGCTCCGCCACCTCGATGAATGTGGACACGGCCTCCTCCAAGTGTCCGAAGCGGCGGGCGGCTTCGCCGAGAGAAAGAAGGAACGCGGTTTGTGGTGGCACAAGGTAGCGTCGACATTCCGTCTCGCTCAGTCGTCGCCGGGACTCCACCGACTGCCGCAGGCTGGCCAACGCATCCTCCTGTCGCCCGAGGTCTGCAAGGATCTGCCCTCGCATGTGCATGGCTGCGGCGATCTGTGCCGCGACGTTCATCTCGTTGGCTCGTCGAACGGCATCATTCGCGCGGGCCAAGGCCGAGTCCAGATCCTTTTTGCGCCGGAGCGAGTCGGCCAGAGGCAGCAGGGCGTCGACCTTGTTCACATTTCGCCCATGCTCGGGCAGATGCGAGATCGCTTCCTCCAATGGCTCAATGGCATCGATGTGCTGTTCTTGCCTCCAGTACAGATAGCCCACCAAGAACGCCGCGAGCCCCGGAGCGCTCGATTCGGGGAGCAACTTCGACATGACGCGGATCGCCTTGGCCATGGAGAGCGCGCGTGGGGCATCGCTCTCGATCAACCGCAGGTTAGACTGGATGCGGTCCGAAATCGCCTGGGCAAACAGGTCCATCCTGTGCTCCCAGGCCGCGTAGT
>CAZHIK010001125.1:0-3215 GCA_964532635.1 uncultured Enterobacterales bacterium | reverse complement strand
CATCGCTCGCCAGCTGCAGGAGATCTGCGGCGCGCTGGGCGTGCCCCTGATCTTCAAGGCCAGCTTCGACAAGGCCAACCGCTCGACGGTCAGCGCCTACCGGGGGCCCGGGCTCGAGGCGGGGCTCGAGGTCCTGGCGGCGGTGCGCGAGGCCACTAGCTCGCCCGTCACCACCGACGTGCACCTGCCCGAACAGGCCGCTCCTGTCGCCCAGGTCGCGGACCTGCTGCAGGTGCCCGCCTTCCTCTGCCGTCAGACGGATCTTCTGCTGGCCTGCGCGGCCACGGGCAAGCCGGTGAACGTCAAGAAGGGTCAGTTCATGGCCCCGGCGGCCATGGGGGCCGTCGTCGACAAGCTGCGCAGTGGCTCTGCGGCGGGTGTGATGCTCACGGAGCGGGGCAGCAGCTTCGGCCACGGCGATCTGGTGGTGGACTTCCGCGGTCTGCCCACCATGCGTGCCCTGGGCGTGCCGGTCTGTATGGATGCCACCCACGCCTGCCAGCGGCCGCCCCAAGGTGAGGCGAGCACCGGTGGCCTGCGGGACATGGTGCCCTCCTTGGCGCGGGCCGCCGTGGCTGTGGGCATCGACGCGCTGTTCCTCGAGGTCCACCCGGATCCCGACAGTGCGCCCTGCGACGGGACCAACATGCTGGCGTTGGGTGAGCTGGAGGGCTTGCTGCGCGGGCTGCTCGCGCTGCGGGACCGCTAGCGGGAGGAGATGAACTGCTCTCCTACATCGGCTTCCCGCCGGTTGTCACCCGTCGCCACAGTACCACCAGCACTACGGCATAGGTGATGCCTCGAAGTGCGTGGCCGGCCACGGCGATGATCTGATGGCCCTGGGCGCCCAACGCCAGCCCCTCGGCGCCGAGCACATGGGCCAGCGTGGCGGTGCGGACCGTGGGCATGAGCAGACCGACACCCATGGAGGTCAGGAGCAGCAGCACCGCCGCCAGGGGCGCTGCCCAGTGAAGCAACAGAGGAGGGGGCTCGAGGGCGCCGGGGCGCAAGGCGAAGAAGAAGCCCGCCCACAACACCAAGAGCGACAGGACCGCCAGTCCGACTTCGATGCCGAGCAAGGTGCCAGCGGTGGCACCGTTGTAGAGGAACTGGAAGTAGACGCCCGAGACCACCGTGTTCAGCCCGGCCTGGACCGCCAGCACGACCACCCACCACAGGAAGGCGGCGTAGAGGGTGCGGGCGGGCTCAGTGCTCATGGAAGGCTCATAGCAGCGGTGGCATACAGCGGCACCGGTGAGCCCTCGCCGCTCGTGGGCACCGTGCTGCAGGCCTGAGGCAGGTAGACGTCCATCCAGGGGGGCTCCCCGCCGTGGCGAAGCTGCGCGATGACCCACCAGGCCTGGGTGGTGGTGCGCCATGGGCGCTGTCGCTCGCAGCGGATCTCGAGGCGCTCACCCGTGGGACGGTCGGGCCAGCGCAGGCCCACCACGGGCCCCCTGCCCAGGGTCTCCACCACCTCCTCGCTCGGCAGCCCGCCTGGCAGGATGGGTTCGAGGGCGCAGAGGCGGTGCTGGCCCACTCGCTGGCAGCTGGCCTCCACCGGGGGCTCCCCCGTGATGGGGCTGTGCTCGATCACCACGGCCACCCCCAGGATGCGGAGCAGCTCGGCGGACTGGGCCTCGGGGAAGCGTCCGGCCATGGCCTCGAGGGCCTCGAGGCCCGGGTGCTCCCAGCTCCACGTTCCACCTACGAGGGGACGGTCGTGCTCGAGGGCGGCCTGGAGGCTTGGACCGCCATCGCAGCCGCAGGCTCCCCGGGCGGTGGTGAAGCGTTCGTACAGCGGCCCGTCCGGTGCAGCCTCGAGCCCCAGGTAGACCTCAGGGAGCGCGGGCACAGGCTCGTCGCGGAGGCCCTGCCGGGGGAGGAAGCAGAGCAGGAAACCCAGGGTGATCAGGACATAGACCACCCGCCAGCGCGGCGAGACGCGGTGGAGCCCTCGGCGCTGCATGGCTGCGGCCAGTCCCAGGCTGGCGACGAACACCCCCAGCACAAGCCAGCGAGTTCCGTGAAGTGACGGAGCCCACGAGGCACCGTGCTCCAGCGCCAGTCGCAGGGCAGGCAGGGCAGGGAGGATCAGGGAGAGCAGCCCGATGGCGAGGCCGGCCGCTGCTGCTGCGCGGCTTCGGCGGTCGCCCCAGCCGCGCAGGGCAGCCAGCGCCGCGAGCGCCGTGAGCAGCACCGCGGCGTGAGCCCCCTGCTGCCAGCCCAGGTGGGCGCTGCCGGCCGCCAGGAGCGCGCCGATGCCCGCCCTGGTCGCTTGGCGGGAGGCCAGCCCCTGACCCAGCAGCAGCGCTCCACCCAGCACGGCCCATCCGTGCACAAGACCCAGTGGCGTGCCCAGGCCGAGCAGGTACGGCGCCAGCCCCGCTGCAGCACCCACCACCCAGCTGTGGGGCCCGGCTCCCAGCACGGCGGCGCCGATCCGGTGGCCGACCCAGGCGGTGGCCACCATGCCCAACAGGGCCAACACAGTGAAGCGATGGGGGGGTGGGAGGGGGGCCAGGGGCAAGGCCAGCACCGCCTGACCCAGCAGCCAGTCGGTCTGGCCCAGGCTGGACTCCACGGGCCAGCCCAGCCAGGCCTCGCCCCAGCCCTGCTGGCCGGTGATCACCCGCTGCAGCTGCTCGACTGCGAGCAGGTCCAGCGCCGCCTGGGGCTCCCACCACGTGGCGGCGGGCGCGAGCAGCAGGTGCTGTGTAGCCAGCGCCACCACCAGCCCCAACACCGCGACTGCCGGCAGCTCCTGGCGCAGCACCGCGCGCAAGCTAGATCTGCTTGATGGGAGGCCCGTCGTAGCCGATGTCCTCGTCTTCCTCGGGCGGAGCGGGGATGCGGGTGAAGATGAGCTGGTCGTCTTGCACATCCACGGCGATGGTGTCGCGGGCGGCGAAGTCGCCAGCCACGATGGCGCGGGACATGGGGTTCATGCAGTACTGCTGGATGGCGCGCTTGAGGGGACGGGCGCCGTAGAGTGGATCGAAGCCGGCGTCGCACAGGGCCTTGCGGGCAGCCGGGCTGATCTCGAGCTGCAGCTGCCGGGCCTCCAACAGCTTGCGGATGTGAACCAGCTGGATGGTGAGGATCGCGTCCATGTGCTCGTAGCGCAGCGCGTGGAAGGTGGTGACCTCGTCGACGCGGTTGAGGAACTCCGGCCTGAACTTCTCGCGCAGGGCTTCGGTGACCTTGGCCTCGAT
>CAZHIK010001124.1:0-3216 GCA_964532635.1 uncultured Enterobacterales bacterium | reverse complement strand
GCCGAGGCCTCGGAGACCCCCTTTTTGGAGCAGTCGCGCCAGACCCGGATGCTGCCGGAGTCGCCGCTGAGCTGGACCTCGAGGGTGTTCTCGAACAGCCCGCGCCCCACCTTCACCCAGCCACTGCTGGCCAGCTCCGTGACACCTTCGTAGTCGATGTTGACCTCGTCATCATCGAGCTCGCAGTTGCGGTGTTCCCACTCGATGACCACCACCACCCGTGCCTTGCCGTCCGCGGCCGCGGTGACCGCTTCGGGCTCGAAGCTGATGATGCAGGCCAGGGCCTGAGCGGGGATGATGAGGGCCAGCAGGGCGGCGGCCAGAAGGATGCGAAGCGGGGTGTTCATGACGCGGCTCCGAGGTCTGGGATCGGGTTGGATGGGGAGAGGGTGATGCAACGGGTCGGGCAGGCGGTCTCGCAGGCCTTGCAGGCGATGCACTCCTGGGCTGCGATCTCGGGAGGGCTTCCCCGCTCCGCCCGGATGGCCCCAACCGGGCAGGCGGTGGAGCAGCGGGTGCAGCCGATGCAGGCGTCCTCGGCGACCCGCACCCTGGTGGGAGAGAGCAGGGAGAGCAGCCCGAGCAGGCCGCCGATGGGGCAGAGGTAGCGACACCAGGCACGCTGGATGAACACAGAGGCGAGCAGCACGACCACCAGCCAGATCAGCGCCCAGGTGCTCCCGTCCAGGTTGAAGAGCACCTTGAAGGGGCCGACGTGCTTGAACAGGCGCAGATCCCACAGCAGGGGCGAGGCCAGCAACGCCAGCAGGCTGATGTACTTGCCCCACTTGAGCACACGGTCGACTCTGGAGGGCACCCGCCACTCGAGGCCCGGCCGGAACACCAGATCCTGCAGGGTGCCCTTGGGGCAGAGCCAGCCGCAGAAGTAGCGACCGTACAGCAGCGTCAGGCCGAGCAGCACCGACAGCTTGAGGCCGAAGTTGAGCACGGGCTCATCGTGCATCAAGCCCTGGATGAACAGCTCGACCGCGCCGGTGGGGCGCGGGCAGGCCCACTGCAGGAAGCCGAACAGGCCCAGGGAGGCCAGCAACACGATGTGGCGGATCCACTGGCTGCCCCGGTGCTCATGCCGCAGCAACAGGACCGGCACCGCGAGCAGAGCCACCAGCCAGGCGACGTAGCTGGTCTTCCAGAATCGCCACTCGGGCTCTGGCAGCAAGGGCACGGCCACGGCGACAAGCAGCAGGAGAATGGTAATGAGGACCCACCAGCGCGGTCGATGCATTCGCAGGGTCTGTCGCAAGGAGCCTCCAGTGGGTGTTCCAAGGCGGTAAGTAAGTGTTTACTTACTACGCGACACCAAGCACATTGTCAAGCGGAAACAAGTCCACGTCGACAGCGCTAGGGTGTGGCCCAGGTGGGGACGGGTTCGGTGGGCTCGAAGGGGCTCGGCACGGCCGAGTTGCCGTCCCCCGTGGGGTTCCATGGCAGGTAGGGGTCCTCGACCACCTCCTCGCCCTCGTCGAGCAAGCGAGGCACAGCGCCCACGAACTCTGCCTGAAGGCTGCGGTGCAGCTCGAGGTCGGGGTCGTCCTCGTCGAGGGGCTGCAGGAAGCGGAAGGGGTCTGGGGAGTCCCAGGCCAGGATGTGATGACACTGGGTGCACCCGTGGGAGACCGCGACACCTTCGCTGTCCACCATGTCGCGGTGGTGGCAGCGAGCGCAGCCGGTGTCTCCCACGTGCCCGATGTGGTCGGGGTAGGGCTCCCAGCCGACGTTCATGCGGGGGTGGACGTTGCGGCGGTGGGCGGCCTGCAACAGCTCGACGGCTTCGTCCAGACGGGGCGCCAAGCTGGGATAGTCCGCTTGGTGGTGGCGCAGATAGTAGCCGTGCAGATCGCGCTCGATGCCCTGCATCGCGCCGCCCACGCTGGCATAGTTGCCGGTCAGCGCCGCCAGGGCGGTGCGCTTGATGGCGGGGACGCTCGGATCGATGGCTCCGCTGGCCAGGGCTTCGTCCACGAGCTCCTCTGGCCGCTGGTAGATGTGGGTGGCGCGGTTGTGGCAGTCCACGCAGTCCATGCTCCGAGGCTCGGCGTGTTCCTCCCCGGCATCGAGCAGGCGCTGGTTCTCGAAGCGCCTCCAGCTACCATCGGGCTGTTGGACCTCGGCCCAGAGGATCCGCTCGCGCTCGTCGTCCACAGAGGCGTAGCGCACGGCGTTCTCGCCCGCGACGTGCCAGTGGATGCCCCGGCTGTCGGCGGCGCCGCTGCCCACCTTCATGGCGAGGGTGGTGTAGGTGGGAGTGGAGGTGTCGTCGAGGGCGAAGTGACTGCGGGTGACCACGCGCTCACCGTAAAGCTTGGCGGGCCAGTGGCAGTTCTCGCAGGTCTCGCGGGCCGGACGCAGGTTGTGCACCGGGGTGGGGATAGGGCGCTCGTACAGGTCGAGTGTGATGGAGATGAGCTGCCAGGTGCCGTTGATCTTGGAGTCGATCAGCGCGCCCGCGCCTTCGCCCACGTGGCAGTCCACGCAGCGCACGTGGGCGTGGGGGGAGCCCTGGTAGGTGGCCCACTCCGGCCCCATCACGCTGTGACAGGCGGTGCCGCAGAACTCCGGGGTGTCCATGAAGTGGAGCATCCTCGCGGAGCCCGCACCCAGGAAGGCCAGGTTGATGAAGGTGAGCGCGGCCACCGTGAGGAACAGTCGCGACCCGATGGGCCGGCCGGAGAGCATGGCCGGATCGAAGCGCCGCGAGAGCAGCTCCCGTGTGCTCAGCTCCGTGCGGCGCTTCAGGCGCCACCAGCCGATGGGGATGAGCAGCAGGCCGAGCACGAACAAGGCCGGCAGCGCCAAGTAGGTCACCAGGCCCACGTAGGCGTTGGTGACGATGCCCATGAGCATCAGCAGCTGGACGAAGCCGAACACCAGGAAGGCCGAGCTGGTGATCACCACGCCCGCCGTGCCCACCACATCGGTGGACAGGCCGCGGACGAAGATGGTGAAGCTGCGAAGCATGGTGGAGCTCCGCCTCTTAAGGCTGGAACATGTCGCGGTAGGCCTGCTGCATCGCACCGGAGCGGATATCGGCCTTGATGTCCGCGGTGTCGCGGCTGAACCAGGCGTGCATGGGATCGTCCTTCAGCAAGGCATCGATCTTCGCGTTCACTTCGGGGTCGTCAAGCTCGCGCGCGGCGGGGAGGAACTCGAAGTAGAAGTTGTGGGCCACGTCGTAGATGCCGTGCCACCAGGTGT
>CAZHIK010001123.1:0-3225 GCA_964532635.1 uncultured Enterobacterales bacterium | reverse complement strand
CCGATCCCTCCGAGCCCGAGGTGGTGGACAACAGCTCCACCGCCGCGACCTCGGACGGCACCCTGGAGTATCCGTGGCTGTTCATCCAGGACGGCATCGACGCCTCCCTGTACTGCGTGGTGGTCTACCCGGGCACCTACGTCGAGAACGTCGACTTCGCCGGCCAGAGCGTCTCGGTCTTCTCCACCGAGGGCAGCGACACCACCACCATCGACGGCTCCGGTGGCGGACCGGTGGTCAGCTTCATGACCGGAGAGACCGCAGCAGCTGAGCTGATCGGCTTCACACTCACCGGCGGCACCGGGTACGAGGAGACCACCTCCACCAGCTACAGCTGCGGCTGTGGCGACACCTGCACCGACCACTTCATCACGTACTGCGGCGGTGGTGTGTACATCGACGGCACCGAGCCGTACCTCGAGGATGTGGTGGCCTACGCCAACACCGTCACCGCCCCGAGCGACTTCAGCAGCGGCTACGACTTCTTCTACTACTACAGCTATGGCGGCGGGTACTGCATCCGCGACACCACCCTCGCTCTGACGGACGCGCACGCCTGGGAGAACAGCGCCGAAGAAGGCGGTGGCGCCTACATCGAGGCCACCGCATCCGTCACGTGGTCCGCGTCCGAGCTCCTGGCCAACACCGCCCAAAACGGCGGTGGCTTCGAGGTCGACGGCGGGAGCCTCGATCTGACCAACATGATCGTGACCTTCAACGAGGCCAGCTCAGAGGGCGGAGGCGTCTACGCCGTGGACGCCACCCTGAACGCCACCAACGTCACCGTCTCCAAGAACGAGGCGACCACAGGGGCCAACTTCTACGCCGACGGCACCACCTCGGCTACGGTGGTGAACGCCGCGGTGTGGTCCTCATCCGCCGGCTACTGCGTGGCCGTGGGTAGCACCGCCTTCTGGACCATCAGCTACAGCAACGTCTACGGCTGCTCGGACGGCAGCTACACCGGCATCACCGATCCCACGGGTAGCAGCGGCAACATCTCGAGCTACCCCTGGTTCACCAGCATCACCACCGACGGTGATGTCTACAACGACGACTGGACCCTGCAGAGCACCTCCCCCATGGTAGACGCCGGGGACCCGTCCAGCGCCCACGACGACTCCGATGGCAGCCCCAACGACATGGGTGCCTATGGCGGCCCTGGCGGCTCCTGGTAGTCTTGCACGGGCTCGCCGCGTTCCAGGTCGAGGATCAGCTGCTCCAGGGCAGGGTAGATCGCCTGGGCGAGCAGCTCCTGGCCGTGATCGGTCATGTGCACGAAGTCCCACCACAGAAAGCCCACCTGGTGGTCGGGGGGGATGGCAGCCTGAGGTTCCGCGATGGGCACACCCCATGACCCGGCGATGTCCCTCATGATGCGGTGTTTTTCCAGGCTCCGGTTGTGGACGACGAAGGTGGACGGCTCCAGAGACAGCAGCACGGGGATGCCCTGCCGCTGGCAGGCGTCGATCAAGGGCGGCAAGCCCTCTGCGAGCATGGTCTCGTCCTCGTCGTTGAAGCCGAGGTTGGCCACGACAACGGAGATGTGCAGATCGAGCCAGTGCTGCTCGAGGAAGGGGCGCAGCTCCAGGGAGTTGAGACCTCCGACGGCACCGTTGACGGTCTGGTAGCGGACGCCCGGCGTGGGATCCCGCTCCGCCAGCATGCTCTCGATCCGCGCCACCACCCCGGCCTGATCGGAGGATGCGCCCGAGCCCCAGGTCTGCGAACCGCCGACGAACAGGATCCGCCGCACATCGGGCGGCGGTGGGTCGCGGTAGCGCGCCACGATCTCGGCCAGCACCTCGCTGGGAGGGGCGGTGGTGTTGAGACAGCCATCGACCATGAGCGGCCGAGCCCAGCGCAGGTGGGCGCCGCTCAGGAACTGCACCTGGGCCCCGCAGGTGGACCAGGCTCCAACGCACAGCCCGCCGCACAGCAGCGCCACCAGCGCAGCGGTCCCCCCGCGGCGGGCGGCGAATGCCAGGACCAGCGCCGTGAACACCACGGCGACGGTCTTGCAGACCAAGAACGCGGCCAGGATCTCGATGGCGCGCTCGGTGCCATGGATGACCAGCGGCTCGGGGCCCGCCCAAGGGCCGGGGACCGCCCCGATCAGCAGCAGCAGACCCAGCTCGAGGGCCAGGTACAGCGCCACCAGCGCGGTACCCACACGACGGGGCAGCCACTGCAGGCGCACCAGACCCACCAGAGCGAGCCAGAGCACCACCGCAGCTCCCATCGCGACGCTGTACCAGCGCGCGGTCCCCGGACCCCGAAAGCTCTCGCTTAGCGGGCTGTCCGGGAAAGCTCCCTCGAGCACCACGTCGTCGATGATGACCGCTCCGAAGCCACTGCGCAGGCCGATGGTGCGCGTGTTGGGGGGAGGGGCCGTCTGGACCGCCAGCGGCCGGCCGTCCACTGACAGCTCCGCCTGCTCTCCTTCGATCCGCACCTCGAGCGAATACTCACCCTGGACCAGCTCTGGCGCTGGCTCCATGTCCAGCTGCTCGAAGGCCCCCGAGGGGAGGACCGACACGGTGCCCACCTCCGGCTCCGGGAACAGCTTCAGCAAAAAGCCCCGGGCCCGGTCGTCGTCACGCTCGATGAACACCGCCAGCACCGCGTGCTCGCGCAGCTCCACCTGCATGGCCCAGCGCTCGATGGGGGCGCTGCGGTGGAACCAGATCTCGTTGTAGGCATGGAAGGCGGACATGTCCAGACGGTTGCGAGCCAGGGCTACGGGCTCGCGGCCGAACTGGCACCCTGCGGTGAGAGGCCGCTGCAGGTCCTCCTTGGCGCTGTGCCAGCGCCCACCAGCCGCCAAGGTGTTTCCTCGCGATACCGCGATCTCGGCGAGCGCACAGGAAGCGAGCAACAGCAGGGCCAACCCGGCCAGCAGCCAGGCCCAGGCCGACCGCGCTGAGCCGGGAGCTTCCGTCATGCCTGGCCTCCTGGATGATCCGTATGCTCTTCTACCAATAATACAAATACCTATCACACTAACGACAACGACCGCAGCGAACACCCGCGATATGCTGCGCTGGCCCATGCTCCAGGAGCCCTCCCTGCGTCCCTCCTCTACCCGCACCGAGCCGCTGCGCCCCCGCTGGTGGCTCGGTATGGGCCTGCGCCTGTTGGCGGTGCTCTCCCCCTTCCTTCTCCTGGAGCTGGGGCTCTGGGTCAGCGGCTGGGCACCCGAGCCGAGCCCCCTCGCGGTTGGGC
>CAZHIK010001122.1:0-3227 GCA_964532635.1 uncultured Enterobacterales bacterium | reverse complement strand
GATGTTGGCCACCATGGAGGCCAGCACGTTGTTGAAGTCGTGGGCGATGCCGCCAGCGAGGCGACCGATGGAGTCGAGGCGCTGGACCTTGATCAGCTCCTCGCTGACTCGGCGGGCCTCGGTGACGTCGCGGAACACCAACACCACGCCGATGATCTCGCTGCCACGGTTGCGGATGGGCGCGGCGCTGTCGGCCAGGACGTACTCCTCACCGTCGCGGGCGACCAGGATGGTGTGGTTGGCCAGCCCCACGATGCCGCCGTGGGCCAGCACCTTGTCGACGGGGTTCTCGCAGGGCTCGCGGGTGTGCTCGTTGATGATACGGAAGACCTCGGCCAGGGGCCGCCCAGCGGCCTCGGCGGTGGTCCAGCCCGTCAAGCGCTCGGCCACCGAGTTCAGGATGGTGACCCGCCCCTCTGCGTCGGCGGCGATCACCCCGTCGCCGATGCTGCGCAGGGTGACCGCCAGGCGCTCGCGTTCGTCGCTGAGGGCGTCCTCGGCCCGTCTGCGGCTCAGGGCCTGGAGGATGGCCACCGCCAGGCGCTCCATGTGCTCGAGGTCGAGCGGGCTGTAGCCGCCCGGCTTGTTGGCCAAGCCGATGGTGCCGAAGATGCGGTCTCCGTGCCGCATCGCCACACTGAGGAAGCAGTGGATGGGCGGGTGACCCGGCGGAGGAGGGAGCCAGGCCGGGTGCTCGGCGGGGCGGTTGAGGTACATGGACTCGCCGCTGGTGGCGACCAGCCCTCGGACGCCTCGCACGGGGAGGTCGCGCAGGGACTCCCGGGGGTTGTCCACCGAGCACGCGTCCCAGCCCGGGTTGCTGATGGCCACGGTGTCGAACAGACCCTGGGCATTGATCTCGGAGAAGAAGCCGAAGCGGCTGCCCGTGAGTTCCTCGGCCACGGCCAAGCAGGTGCGGCCGAGCTGGTCCTCGTTGTCGCAGGTCAGGGCCTCGCGGAACACCCTGTTGATGGCCTGAAGCACCCTGGACTCACTCAGCGCCGCGGGACCGTCGTCTTCGAACGCCGGGCGCAGGAAGACCAGCAGCCCGCGGTGGGGTTCGGGGCCCAGGCGAGTGATGGTCAGCTCTACCCGGCGGCCGCTTCCGTCGGCGGGACCGAGCCGGGATCGGAGCTGAGGACACGCGCCCTGTCCAGCCCGCTCCAGGGCCAGCTCCACCTCGCTGGGGACGGCGAACAGCTGGGCGAGCGAAGGATTGTCGGGCGCCTGGCCTTCGGCCACCATGCGCCGCCAGGCGGGGTTGGTCTCGCCGATCCGACCCTGGTCGTTCACCAGCGCGACGCCGTCGGGCCACTCGGCCTGCATCAGCGGGAGCAGCACGGCGAGCTGAGCCAGACCGGTCCCTCTCGGGTCATCCTGTTGATTTCCCATGGCTCATCACCTCCCTCGGGGCACCAGGCATCGTATCCGAACAGCGCTATGTTCCGCAGGGGGGTTGCCTGGTAGTGCGTCGTGGCCGCGTCGACGGCCCGCCTGGTCGGGCCAAGGCCCCGGGGCGCCCGGCATCTGGCCGTGCCGCGGCCACAACCCGCTCCTCTGCTGTCAACCAGCACCCCGGCTGCGGGCTGGGACTGACGGAAGAGCCGAGCTTCGAGGTATCATCCACATCCGAGCCCGGGAGCACCCATGTCCGACGAAAAGCCACGCTACGTCCGCTGTCCACCCCCGTTCGTGCCGCTCTTCATAGAGGCGGAGCGCCACCTCGACACCTTCTTCTCCGGGCTCGACCAGCGGCCCGAGCGAGGGGAGATCGCCATCAGCGGCGAGCGCTACATCCTGGCCCGGGCCCAGACCTTCAGCGTCCAGCTTCGTAGCATCCTCGAGCAGGAGTACGGGCGCCTGGCGGCCGAGAAGATCGCCTACAACCTGGGTCGTGCCGCAGGGACGAAGGACGCCGAGTTCTTCATGGAGCGGCTCGGGCTCGAGCACGGGCCCCAGGCCCTGTCCGCGGGTCCGGTGCACTTCGCCCACGTGGGCTGGGCCTTCGTGGACATCTTCCCCGAGTCCCGCCCCTCCACGGACGAGGACTACTTCCTGATCTACGACCACCCCTTCTCCTTCGAGGCCCACTCCTACATCAAGGAGGGCATCGCCGCCCCGCGCCCTGTCTGCTTCATGAACGCCGGCTACTCATCCGGGTGGTGCCAGGTGGCGTTCGGAGTGGAGCTGATCGCCAAGGAGATCTCCTGTCGCGCCCGGGGAGATGAGCGTTGCATCTTCGTCATGGGACACCCCTCGCGCATCAACGAGTACGTGGTGGACATGAAAGACCACTACGCGATCGGGTAGGCTCCCTCCAGTTGGGGGCACTCACGAGTCGCCCCAACGCGCACGCCGACCCTCTGCGAAGTAGCCAATGCGTTCAATCCTCCTCGACATGCTGGAACAGGCCACCGAGGCCGGCGCACGCCGCCTCCCGGACCTGAGCGAGCTGGAGCCACTGTCGGACGACGAGAGCCGGCTGGTGGCGCTGTGCGCGGCCCAGCTCGCTCGGACCGAGGGTGAGCGGCGGCGGCGGGTCCGGGTCGAAGCGCGCCTGCTGGGAGACGTGGACGCCCTGGCCCACACCCTGGAGCGGATCGCCCTGGGTGCCTTCGACGTGTCGGTGCCTGCGATGCAGCTCGAGGCGATGGACACCATGCGCATCGGCGTGGAGGACATGAACCGCCGCCTCCAACAGGTGCACCAGGCCCTGCAGGAGAAGGTGCTGGAGCTCGAGCGCAACGAGATCGAGCTGAAGGCCAAGCGCGACGAGGCGGAAGCGGCCACCCGGGCCAAGAGCGAGTTCCTGGCCAACATGAGCCACGAGATCCGCACTCCACTCAACGCCATCATCGGACTGTGCGACCTCATCCTCCGCACGCAGTTGAACGATCGGCAGCGCGACTTCGTGCACAAGACCCGTCACTCGGCACAGATGCTGCTGGGCATCATCACCGACGTGCTGGACTTCTCGAAGATCGAGGTGGGCAAGCTGCGGCTCGAGCGCAGCCGCTTCGCCTTGGACGGGGTGCTCGACGGGGTCGTGGCCCTGTTCGCCGATCGCCTGAGCAACAAGCGCATCCGGCTGCGGTTCTCGGTGGGAGAGGAGGTGCCCAGCTTCCTGGTGGGCGATGAGCTGCGCCTGGGCCAGGTGCTCATCAACCTGGTTGGCAACGCGGTGAAGTTCACGGACGAGGGAGAGATCACGGTGTCGGTGCGCCGCG
>CAZHIK010001121.1:0-3231 GCA_964532635.1 uncultured Enterobacterales bacterium | reverse complement strand
TGCCGGTGGAGGCCTGGACAGCGGTGCCGTAGTTGCCGTGATCGTCGGTGAGGGTCTCCTGGATGCGGGTGTCGCGAAGGCTGACCCGGGCTCCCTCGCCCTGCACCAGCAGGCTCAGCGCCCGGTTCCGCAGCAGCTCGCTGCCCTCCAGCACCAGGCTGGAGGGTAGAAAGGCTTCGGAGCGGTTGACGACCACCCCGAAGAACTCGCCATCCACGATCCGGAGATCCGAGGCGGTCACCGAGCCGGAGTCCACCAGCAAACCAGCGCTGGTCGCCCCCACCACGCTCAGTCCCGAAAGCTCCACCGCGCCCAGAGCCACCGCGACGTCGATGCCTACGCCCCCTTCATCCACCGCCCCAGCGTCCAGCTCCACCAACGCACTGCAGCGCCCCTCGAGCCGGACCCCGTCGTGCTCCTCGAGGAGATCGAGGGTCTCCGGGTAGCGGCCCGCTGCCACCGCCACCTGCGCACCACCGCGATCGCCAGCCAGGTCCAGGCCAGCCTGGATGGCGCTCGAGGGCGCAGCCTCGGAGCCATCTCCACCAGCGCTTGCCGAGGCGTCCACGAAGATGGTGGTGTCGTCCACCTCGATCTCACCCCAGGTGCCCACGCCGCAGGACTCGGGGACGCAGGCATCGCCGTCGGCCAGGTAGCCGGGGACGCAGCCCAGCGGACCCGGATCGGCCCCGGCGGGCCGTTCCAATTCACAGGCCTGGATGAGGATCAGGGCGAGGACGAGACGCGCCATAGCGCCCACTTCGGTGAGGAGAGAGACCGTATATCGCCGTGCGGACTCCCCCAGCCCACCCCACGCACCCCAGAGACGAGGCGGCCAGCCTCGAGGTCCGCGGTCATGAGGTTCAGCCAGAACGCCAGCTCGCAGGGGGGGTGGTGCCACTCGGGGCAGATTTCGGTATTCGGCGCCTCGCCGTAGTCATCGCGCGGGGCCGTGCAGGCGTCACCCTGTGCCACCAGATCGGGGGCGTTGTCGGACCAGGTGTTCCCCGCCAGCTGCGCGTGGGCATCATCCAGGAAGAGTCCGGCGCCCTGGTTCGAGGAGATGACGTTGTCCTCCAGACGAAGCCCCGAGGAGCCGTTCCAGGCCCCCACTGCGTTCGCGTAGACACCATCACCACAGCGGGTCGTCGAGCCGTGGGACAAGCCGAGGGTACCCGCGATCTCGTTGCCCACCAGGGTGTAGCTCCCCTGCCCCGACAGGTACGCACCGGCCACGAGGTTGTCGGCGATGGTGGTGTCGGTGACGGTGACGGAGGGTGGAGGATGAGAGCCCTGCTCTGCGCCGTAGATGCCCACGCCACCGCCGAGGTTCACGTTCTCCCCCGTACCGCGGATGGAAGAGCGACGGATCTCCAGGTGACCCTGGGCCAGAGCCAGGGCACCAGCAAACTCGTTGGCCGCCAGTGCGCAGTCGGTGCAGGACAGCTCGGAGCCGGCGAGGGACGAGACCAGCCCGGGCCCCTCGTTGGACTCGACGCTCGAACGCTCCGCGGTGATGTGGGCACCGGCCTGTGCGGCCACAGCCAGAGCAGCCATGCCCTGCCAGCCTGGCGTCGTGCCCGTCCCGCTGACCGCGGTGTCGCGGAGCGAAACGAGGGTGCCCCCGTCGTCCGCCAGGATCCCCGCGCCGAGGTTCCCCTCGACCGCACACCACCGACACGACAGCACCGCGCCAGCGAACACGTACAGGCCCAGTCCCGACTCCCCGAGGAGGTTGGGCATCGTGTCTCGCACGGTGACGTCGACCAGGGCCACCTCGGAGCCGTGGTCACCGACCTCCAGACCCGCCGCTCGGTTGCGAAGGAGCTGGCACCCCTCCGCCCACAGCACTGCGCCGTCGTAGACGGTCACCCCCATCCCGTACTCTCCGTCCTGGTCTGGGTGCGTGTCCCTCACCGTGGTCTCCACCAGCGCCAGCTCCGTGCCCGGCCCGTTGATGTTGACGCCCATCGCCGTGTTTCGAGCGATCTCGCAGGCCTCGGCGACCAGCGACGCGCCATCGGCCACGGCGATGCCGTACCCGAACCAGCCGTTGTCGCTCGGCCGCGTGTCGAGGATGCGGGTCTCACGCAGCGTGACCCGGCTGCCGGGATCGAGCGACGCGACGCCCACCTCCTGGTTTCCGACCACATCACAAGCCTCGGCGACCAGCGTCGCGCCGGCCTTCACCTCCAGCCCGTACCCACAGTCACCACCACCGTGGGAGACACCATCCCGAACCACGGAGCCGAGGAGCTTGACCACCGAGCCCCGATCGCAGGCGTACACACCAGCCTCGGAGTTTCCAGCCAACTCGCAGCCCTCGATGGTCGCGCGCGCTCCCAGGCAAGCTGCGATGCCGTACCCGTACCGCCCACCTTCGTGGGGCGAGGTGCCGAACACCGTGGTGTCACGCAGATTCACGGCGGTTCCGCTCCCCGCTACAGCGACACCCGCCTCCCGGTTTCCGACCAACTCACAGCCCTCGGCGGTCAGCGCAGCACCATCGATGAGCACCACACCGTACCCCCCTCGTCCGTCGGCGTCCGCGAGGGTGTCACGCACGATCGAGCCGCGCAGCGTGATCCCGGAGCCCTCGCCCCAAGCGTGGATCCCCCCCGAGGCGTTCCGGGCGATCTCGCAGCCCTCCAACAGCAGCGTTCCGCCCTCGTAGACCTCGATGCCGTAGCCCCGCATCCCGCTGGTGTCCGGCAGCGTGTCCCGAACAGCGGTGTCGATCATCGTGACCTCGGCTCCCGGGTATCGCACCCTCACGCCGATCTCGCCGTTCCCAATGATCTCGCATCGCTCCACGACCACGCTCGTCACCGAGGTGGACGTCGCCCGGTAGGCCAGGACGCCCCCGAAGGAGTTGCCCACGACGCGACAGTCGCGCAGCCTCGCGACCCCGGAGCCCACCAGCACGCCAGCGGACGGAGCGCCGGTGACGGTCAGGCCCGCGACCTCCACCTCTCCGAAGCGCGCATCGACGGAGACACCCGCCGCATCGGAGTCTCCGACGCTGGCGTCCAGGCCCACCAGGTCGTGGCACCGACCGACAAGCCGCACGCCGCCGTGATCGCTCGTTAGCGCCAGGGTCTCGGCATAGCTCCCCGCCGCAACCGCCACCAGGCCACCGCCGCGGCTCCCCGCGAGGGCCAAGCCGGCTTGGATGGAGCCGAAGGGTGAAGCCTGCGATCCATCTCCACCAGCGCCTGCGGAGGCGTCCAC
>CAZHIK010001120.1:0-3240 GCA_964532635.1 uncultured Enterobacterales bacterium | reverse complement strand
GATAGCGCTGTAGCCCCCGCTGCTCGAGGGCTTCGTTGATGGCCCGGATGTCCTGGGCCCGGTCGAGCCGCCCCACGAACAACACATCCGGAGTGTCGACCACCACGAGTTCGTCGACACCCAGCAGGGCCACCAGTTTGCCGGGGCTGTGCACCACATTGCCGCTGGAGTCGAGGACAATGCGCTCCTTGGCTACCAGTGTGCCACCGTCACCAACCTCCAGCACCTCGGGCAGGGCGCTCCAGGCCCCCACGTCTGACCAGCCGAGGTTCGCCGGGACCGTCAGCACGCCGCGCGAGCGCTCCATCACACCGTAGTCGACGCTGGTGGCGTCAAAGCGCTCCCAGAGTTCTTCGATCGCGGAAGGCTGGTGGGCCAGCGCCTCCATAGCAGCCCAGGTGCCGGGTAGGTACTCGCGGTATGCGTCGCGGATGGCGTCGACGGTCCAGCAGAACATGCCGGCGTTCCAGAGGTACTCCCCCGAGTCCAGGAAGGTCTGGGCCGTGGCTGCGTCCGGCTTCTCGACGAAGCGCCGGACCCGCAGGAAGGGCTTGCCTCCCCAGCGACCGAGCTCTCCACCCACCTTGAGGTAGCCGTAGCCGGTCTCGGCCCGGGTCGGCTGGATGCCGATTGTGACCAAGGAGTTGGTCCTCGAGGCACCCTGCGCCGCCGCCCCCATGACCTGGCGGAAGCTCTCCACATCGGAGACGAGGTGATCGGCTGGCAGGACCGCCATCACCGTGTCACCTCCCCAGCGCCGAGCGATCTCCACCGCACCCCAGGCGATGCAGGGGGCAGTGTTGCGGCCGCGAGGTTCCACCAGGAAGTTCTCGTGGGGCAGCTGAGGCAGCTGTTCGCGCACGGCCTGCTCCATGTCGCGCCCTGTGGCGATCAGGATGCACTCGGGCTGCACCAGACCCGTGAGGCGATCCACGGTCTGTTGGATCAGGCTGCGCTCGCCTCCGAGGGTGATGCACTGCTTGGGGCGCGCGGCGCGGGAGAGGGGCCAGAAGCGAGTGCCACGACCGCCGGCCATGACCAGAACCTTGAGGTGCCTGCAAGAGGGAGGGAGCATGGTTTCTCCAGGACCGAGGGGGCAGTGGGTTGGAGGAGGCTCGTGGATAATCCGCTGCGGGCGCGAACGCCGACCTAGCGCGGGAGCGCAGCGACGAAGCTCTCAGGCTCGATCTGCTCCATCGCCCGATAGGCCACCACAGCCACTGCATTGGATAGGTTCAAGCTGCGGATGGGCCCGGGCACGGGCAAGCGCCAGCAGTCGGGCCCCCGGCGAAGCTCGGGAGGCAGGCCCTGGCTCTCGCAGCCGAAGATCAGCACATCGCCGCGCTCGAAGTGGGCGTGGCCGATGCTCTCACTGGCGTGGCGGCTCAAGCGGTGGAGGCGGTGGCCCACGGACCACACCTGGAAGGCGTCGAGGTCCTCGTGCACTTGCAGATCCACCTTGCGCCAGTGGTCGATGCCCGAGCGACGCACCGCCTTGGCGTCGAGGCTGAAGCCCAAGGGGCGAACCAGGTGCAGGCGCGCACCGATCCCCACGCAGAGACGCCCGATGTTGCCCGTGTTCTGGGGGATCTCGGGATGGATCAGCGCAACGTGCAGCAGGGGCTGCTCCACTACTCCTCGGCCCCTCCGGCGGCCTCGGGCTCAGCCTCTTGCTCCTCGGGGACCGGAGCCTCGTAGCGACCGATGATGACCCTGGCTGCCTGGATGACCATGCTCTCCACGCGGTAGCCCGCCTCGAAGACCTGGATGACGTGGCCATCAAGGGCGGCGTGCTGCACGGGCATGGTGCAGATGGCGTCGTGGATGTTGGGATCGAAGGGAACAGGCGCCCCAGCGATCGCCTGCAGGCCGAGCTTGCGCAGTGCGTCCTGGAACTGCTCGAGCACCAGCTCGAGCCCCTGTGTGGCCTCGGTGGGCAGGTCGAGCCTGCCCCAGGCCTCGAGGGAACGGCGCAGGTTCTGCACCGGCTCGAACATGGACTTGACCACCTCGCCCCGGCGGCGGCGGTCCCGCTCTTGCTGGACGCGCTCGTTGCGCTCACGGAAGGCGTGCATCTCGTCCTGTAGCTGGACGTAGGCCGAGCTCACCTGGCGAAGCCGCGCCTCGAGATCGGACTCGACTGGAAGCTCGTCGGTTCGGTCCTCGTCGTCCTCGGACGGCAGCAGGCGAACCCCGTCGGGGGCGTCTCGAACGGACGGCTCGGCGGGAGGTGCGGACTCTGGAACCCGCTCGCTCTCGGAGGGTTCCTCAGTGCTTGGCTTGTCGGGCTCGTTGACCACGTTGGCCTCCACGAAGACGGACCACTTCCCACGGGTGCCCGGGGCCGCTCCATGCTAACCGCTGGAAGGCCTGCGTCAACCGGCGCGGATGCCCCTGGAGGAGACTGGGATGACCCCTGGACAGCGACGTGCCCTGGTGTTCCTGGCCGTGGCGATCTCGGTGGTGACCGGCCTGCTGTGGCTCCCAGCCACCGGCGGAGGAACCGGCGATGGCGGCCCCCCCCTGCTGCCTGGGCTCGACCCGGAGGCCGTGGTGCGCTTGCAGCTCTCGCGGCCTGGCTGGGACCAGCCTGTCGTGGTCGAGCGTGATGTCGAGGGCTGGGGGCTGCTGGCTCCCGGCTCCGGACCGGCTGATGGGGCAAGGATCGGAGCCCTCCTGAGCAGCCTGGTCGACGCGCAGGCGAGCGAGTCCTTCGTGTCCGACGAACTCGACGAGTTCGGGCTCGCGCCGAACGAGCGCATCGACCTCGAGCTGCTCACCGAAGAGGGCGAGAGACACCAACTGTCCATCGGAGGGCCCACCGTTGGAACGGGTACCTACCTGCTGATGGACGACGAACTCCGGGCGGTCACGGGCCTGCTCGGGGGTGCGATTCCCCTCGAGCCGAGCGACCTGGCTGCACCACTCGATGAGGACTAATCGTGCTCGGCCTCCCAGTCGCCAGTGGTGGGGGGCAAGACCTCCCGTGGCACCTGCATCCGCCTGGCGATCTCGTGGGCCACCGAGAGGGGCTTTGGCCGCCGGGTGAGGTGGATCAGCAGTGCGCTACCCGCCACCGTCGCCGCAAAGCAGGGGATGGCCAACGGTTGCCCCAAGACGACCCAGACCAAGGAGATCAACGATGCCACCACGCCGAGGAAGAGACCACTGCGCCTCCAGCGCGCGCGGCGAACCAGGGCGCGGACCGCCATCGATTTGTCACGCAATGTTTTGGCCACA
>CAZHIK010001119.1:0-3241 GCA_964532635.1 uncultured Enterobacterales bacterium | reverse complement strand
GCCCAGAAGGCGTCGAGCTGCTGGGGGACCACCAGCTGGTCCTGGAAGGTTGGGTACAGCTCCGCCAGCCGCGCGGCGGTCTTCTCGCCCGAGCCGGGCGGGAGGTAGGTGACCTTGGCCAGGGGGCTCTTGACCCGGCTCAGGTAGGTGCCGTGGCGCAGCACCAGGGCCAGGGGCTGGTGTTCACCTCGGGCCCCGGCTTTCGGTTCGCTCAGGGGGCGGTAGCCGAGCTGCCGGCAGGTGCTGCCCAGCCCTGTGTCGCAGTCCAGCACGTCCACCGTGACACGCTTGGCCAGCGCCACGCTGTACAGCCGGGTGGCCAGGGTGGAGGCGATGGTCTCGCCGCCGAACGCTGGATCCACCACCAGCGCGCTGGTGTGTGCGATGTGCTGCATGCCGATTGCGCTGACCATGGGCCCCAGCCCCAGCCGCTCCACCAAGGCGTCCGGCAGGGCCTGGTCCCTGCCGAAGTTGGAGCGCAGGGTGCCGACGATGGCGCCGTCCTGTTCGTCCACGGCCACCAGCAGGCGCGCGGTGTCGTCCAGCGCGTCGCGCACCATGCGGCGCTTGTGGTCCGCATTGGGGGGTGCCTGCCGCAGCTCCTCGACCAGGATGCGGTAGCGGAAGCGGTAGACCTGTTCGCGATCGGAGGGGTGCTGGGCGTGCTGGACGTGGACGAACATTGGGGCTCCTACGGCGAGAAAGCGTCGAACCGAACCCTACCGGATCCCGGGGTGGAGATCCGAGGGGTTCGGCGCGAGAACCGACGTAGCGCCCGCCACGGTGGAAAGCGGTGGTCCTTGCCAGCGGTGCGTCCTGGTCAGGGCACCAGGGCCTTGGCCGTGCGGGAGGTGAGGTAGGCGATGATGTCGCCGGATTCGTACATGGCCTCGCCGTTCACCACCAGGCAGGGGGCCTGGGCCTTGCCGCCGATGGCGATCAGGTCGGCCTTGGCGGCATCGTCTTCGCTGACGTTGCGCACCGGGATGTCCAGGCCGAGGTTCTTGCGGGCGTACAGGGCCCAGCGGGAGAACATGCAGTTGCTGCGGATGTAGAGGGTGGCGTCGGTGGGCAGCCCGAGGGCCTCGGCTGCGGGGCCGGGCAGCTCGCCTTCCCAGGCGGCGTCGATGGCTTCGCACTCAGCCACCAGCGCGTCGATGTCGCGCTTCCCGCCTGGGCCCACGCCCACGGCGTAGCGCACGGTGCCGCCCGCATCGATGATCACGGTGGCGCGGTCGGTGATGCCGGGCTCTTCGAGGAACAGGTCGAAGGCCTTGGCCACCGCGCCCTTGGGGGCGAAGTCGGCCAGCAGCGGCATGGAGATCCCACCCAGCTGCTCGGCCCAGGCGCCGTGGCAGAAGGTGCTGTCGACGGAGATGCCGACGGCGGTGGTGTGGGCGGCCTCGAGGCGATCCTGCTGCGCGTCCAGCGCAGGCACCTCGCTGCTTCACGTGGGGGTGAAGTCGAGGGGGTAGAAGAGCAGCAGCAGGTGCCGCTTGCCGATGAGGTCGTCGGAGGCCAGGGAGCGACCGAGGTGGTCGGCCAGCTCGAAGGACGGGGCCTTGGTGCCGGTTGCGATCATGATGTCTCCGGAGGGTGGCGGCGGGGTTGCCGCACGCCAAGCCTATGCGCGTCCTCGCATGGGATCTACGGAGAGTGACGGGGCTGTCAGGGGGGCTACAGGCCGGCGCCGTTGTCGTCTTCCGAATCCGGACGTCGGACGCCCCCACCCTAGCACCACCCTCACCGCTTCCCCGGAATCAGCCGCGACAGCTTCCCCAGCCGGCCCTTGGCACCCTCTTCCTCACGCTCCAGCTCGATCCGCACACAGCTCGGGTCCATCCACTCCCGCAGCTCCGCCACCCGAGGCCCCCCGTCCTCGCCAGGATGGATCCAAGCGAAACACTTGCGCCCATACGGCTTGGTGCACGCCGTGTCCTCGAAGGCCGGGGACCAGGTGCCGGTGTTGATCAGCTCGGTCTCACCTCGGATGGCGTGGCCCTCCACGTGGGTGTGGCCGATGATCGCGCGCTTGGTGCCGGCGAGGCGCAGCGCGGTGGGGATGCGCTTGCGCAGGGCTCGGTTGGTGTTCTCGACATCCGAGTGCACCGAGCGGGCGTAGAACACGAAGGGCGGCAGCAGCACCAGGAACAGCAGCAGCGCCCACAGGGGCGAGACCTCGCCGAAGATGTTGAGGAAGCCGACGATCTGGAAGCTCACGATGGCCAGGATCGTGAAGATCAGCGCGCGGTCCAGCCACAGCTCCTTCAGGATCTTCCAGGGATTCAGGGCCGCGGGGTGGACCCGCAGCACCCGCAGGGCCCGCAGGGTGTCGGGCTCGGCGTTGGCCCGGGCTGCGGCGTCCCGCTCGCGCTGGGCCATGGTGAGGGGATCGCGCAGGGCGGGCAGCAGCCCGTTGCGGATGGACACCACGCCGGTGGCGACCGCACCCCACAGCCAGCTCCAGGCCAGCAGCGGCTGCACGCGGACCACCTCGCGGAAGAAGAACACGACGTACTCGTGCAGGGGCTTGATGAAGCTGCTCTCGACGTAGGGATTGAACAGGCCCATGCCGTTGAGCATCAGCCGGCCGGCCATGTTGCCGAAGGGCACCCGCATCAGGCGCCGCTTGCCCAGCTTGATGACCGGGTACAGCGGGTCGGGACAGACGCAGTAGCGGTCGTACTGGCTGCCATGCTCCACAAGGGTGTCCCCCTGGCTGATGTAGAACCACTCGCAGACGCGGAAGGCCTCGGCGCGCTCCGCCGGGAGGTCCAGGGCCCTCAGAAGCTCCTGCTGTGCCATCGGCCAGTGCAGCTCCACGTCGTGGTTGCCTACCACCAGCACCAGGCTGTGGCCGTCGAGCACCCAGCGGCGCAGGCGCTGCATGAATTCCTGGTGATGCTCGAGGATCGTACTCAGCTTGAAGTGGGACTTGGCCTGCTCGGAGTTCAGGCCTCGCAGGCGCTCGAGCCAGTTCACGCGGAACAGGGGATCGCTCGGGACAGCCAGCACCGCGTCGAAGTCGAAGATGTCACCGTTGAGGATCAGCTCCACCGGACCCGGGGTGCGGGCGTGGATGTGGTCCAGGAAGCGCACCAGGCAGCCGTCGATGGACAGGTCGGCGTGTTTGTGGCGCTTCCAGGTGGGCCTGGCCGGGTCCTGCGCCTCGAACTCGGTGAGGTGCAGGTCGCTGATCACGACGGTGTGCAGGGCTGGCTCGGAAGGGGCCGACATGGTC
>CAZHIK010001118.1:0-3242 GCA_964532635.1 uncultured Enterobacterales bacterium | reverse complement strand
AGGAACAGCGCACCCTCACCGGCCTGGACACCGTAGCCTATCTCCTCCCACCCACATGGAACGGTGTCCCGAATCCAGCTGTCTCGAAGCGTGGCCTCGGTGCCCCGGCCGCCCACCCGGACACCCAACCTGGCGTTTCGAGAGATCTCGCATCCCTCGATCGCGACCCTCGCCCCACCATTGATCTCGAGGCCGCATCCGGCCGGGCTGTCTCCATAGGGCACGTTGTCGCACACCGAACTGTCCCGAAGCACGACGTGTGTCTCCTCGTTGTTGGCCATGATCCCTTCGCCCCATGTCCCGAACACCTGGAGACCCTCGGCCAGCATGGTCGCTCCTCCATACACCTCGACTCCATTGGCGTTCTTTCCATCCGCGGGGGGCTGGGTGCCACGCACTGTGCTGTCACGAAGGGTGACCGATGTCCCCTGGTCAAAAGCCAGGATGCCCACGGCTGTGTTTTGGGAGATGTCACTTCCTTCCACCAGGAGTTCTCCACCATCGCAGACCTGGATACCGAACCCGAGCCCCCCATCACTGTCCGGCATTGTGTCCCGCACGGAGCAGCCGCTCAAGGTGGCCTCCGTGCCAGAGCCGTAGGCCAGGAGCGCCACCTCGCTGTTCCCGCGGAGCACGGCGTTCTCGGCAAGGAGAGCAGCGCCACTGTGGAGCTCGATGCCAACACCTGGGGTGCCGGGTTCACCGGGGATGGTTCCCTGGACGGAGGAGTCTCGAAGAGTGACCGTCGTACCCGACTCGTAGGCAAAGATGCCCACCGCTGCGTTTCCAGAGAACTCGCTGCGTATGGCGTGGAGCGATGCACCTCCGTAGAGGTTCACCCCGTATCCGGCCTGTCCGGCAGCGATTTGCGAGGTTCCACGCACCGCACTGTCCTGTAGCGAAACCGAGACCCCCCCGCCGAAAGCCCCGATCCCCACCTCGGTGTTTCCCGTGATCACGCAGCCAACCAGCGTGACCTGGGTCGTGGATATCGAACTCTCCCGCCATGCCACCAGCCCCACGCTCTCGCTTCCTTCCACGCTCACGTCCTCGAGCCGCACGACTCCGGAGTTCACTCGCACGCCCCGAAAACGCGAACCGACCACGCTCAAGCCAGACAGCTCCACCTCTCCGAACAGAGTGTCGATCTCGATCCCGGGCGTGCTCGCGTCCCCCACGCTCGCGTCCAGCACCACCAGGTTCCGGCAGCGGCCCACCAGCTGCACCCCGGCGTGGTCCGAGCCGAGCGCCAGAGTCTCGGAGTAGTGCCCCGCTGCCACCGCCACGATCCCACCGTCCCGGCTGCCAGCCAGATCCAGCCCTCCCTGGATGGAGCGCAGCGGCGCGGCCTCGCTGCCGTCGCCACCGTCAGCAGCCTGGATGTCAACGTGGACCGTGGCGGCGTCCAGCTCGAGGTTTCCCCAGGTGCCCGTGCCGCAGGCCTCCTGGACGCAGCTCCCAGCGTCAGCGATGAAGCCCTCGGCGCAGCTGGGGGGATCGCCCGTGTCCGCGGGGCGCTGGCTCTCCGCTCCGCAGCCCAGCACGAGACCGGACGTCAGCAGCAGGATCGGTCCGCGTGGCACCAGGCTCACCTCCAAGGGCGATTATCCCTCGGAGAAGTCGCAAATGCCAGAGCCAGCAGGAGCCACACCGGCGTCGAAACAGAGGGACCAGGCAGGCCCACGTCCAAGCCCGCTGGGAAAACCCGATCGTACGCCACCCGTTCCAAGGCTGGGCGGGTCTCCCCCTCCGGCGCGCGCCACCCGTCGTTCTGGGGTCGGGCTATGCCTCCCCCACACCCGCGATCCCCCCGACGAGATAACGGGGACTTCCACCAGCAGCAGTGAGCGAGCCGTGACCAACAAAGGTGCGAAGAAGGGCGACCGGGTGAAGATCCTCGAGGGCAACGGCAGCGGCCGGCTTGGCGAGGTGTTCTGGACGGGCCCGAACAAGTGGGGGCCCGGCTCGCGCCTGGGCGTCCGGGGAGACGACGGCGAGGCCTACTGGGTCAACGAGGCGGACACCGAGCCTTCCACGGCCGAGGCGCCCGCCCCGGAACCCGGCGAGACCTTCGACAAGGGCGACCGGGTGGCGTTCACCCAACGGGGCCAGCTGGGCGAAGGCACGGTGTTCTGGACCGGTCGGAGCCGCGGCGGTGGCCAGCGCCTGGGCGTGCGACCCGACGACTCCGAGGACGCTGTGTGGGTAGACGCTCGCTTCGCCCGTCGGGTCGAGCCGCAGGCCTCGCCCGCGCCCCTGACCTCGCCGGCCGACGACGAGCGCGACTCCATCGAGTACGCGCCCCCCCTGGGGCCGGACGATCTGCCTCCCATGGCCCCCCTCGACGACGACGCCATCGACCGGATGGCGAGCGAGATCGACGAGGCCGAAGACGAGGGTGCCCCCGGGGACTGGTGGTAGGCACGGGGACGACGGCGGCCTCGGGACCGGCTTCTGCCCACGCGGTAGGCAGCCGCTCCCCCTCCGCTACTCCTCCTTGGTCCTCGACGTCTCTACCACCGACACCTTCTGCCCCGTCAACCTCAGCTTCTTCGAGAGCCGCACCGGAAGCGTCTGGTCGATCTCCACGTCGGCGTCCAGGTCCAGGTCGAAGGCCACCGGCAGATCCGTGTCGAGGTCCACCGTCACGGGCAGTGACACCTTCAGGGGCACCCGGATCACCTGCTGGATCGGCACCTGCAGCACACGCTTGATGGGCACCTCGATCTCGCCCTTGATGTGGACCTCCTGATCCAGCGGCACCTGCATCCTCACCGGAACCTTCGCCTCGATGGGGATCGGCGCCACGCCCATGGCCATCACCGTGGTCGTGAACTCGACCTTGGAGTCGATGTGCAGGGTCTCGCGAATGTGCACGCGGCTGTCCAGCGGGATCCTCAGCTTCATGTCCAGGGGCACGTCGAGGGTCTCGGAGATGGGAATCTCGAGCACCCGGTCGATGCGGGCGACGGTCTCGAGGTCCTTCTCGATGCGCACGTCCAGCTGGCGCGACAGCCGTGTGCGGAAGGGCACCCGCCCGGCGAGCACGACGTCCATTTCCTCGTCCAGGTCCAGGACCACGGCAACCGGGACCTTCTCGCCAACAACCGCGAGCTGCTGTCCGACCGCATCCTTGAGCTGCTTGCCCAGACGGCGCAGGCTGTCCGCACTCGGTGTGGCCTCGTCGATGCTCTCGAGCAGTTTGCGCTTCGCCACGGCTCACCTCGCGGGCGGAACGTATT
>CAZHIK010001117.1:0-3245 GCA_964532635.1 uncultured Enterobacterales bacterium | reverse complement strand
GTTCGTGTGCCCCCACGACGCCATCGTCCTCCAGGGCGAACCCAACCACCTCGAGCGTCAGGTGTCCCGCTATGGCGAGGCGATCCGCAACCTCTAGCAGCCTGGTGGCAGCCCTCGCGCTGCTGGCCACCGGGCCGGTCGAGGCCCAGGACGCCCCTCCGGCGGCCTTCCCGCCCGCACACCTGCGGGCTGTGGAGCAGCCGCCGGCCAGCTGGGGCGACGTGTTCGGCGAGCGGCGTGCGGTGCGCTTGTTCTGGAACGGTGGCGAGGTCTATTCGGTGCAGCGTGCTTCCAACGGAGACTGGGTCACGGTGTCCAGCCACGCCAGCCCCGGCTGGGTCAGCCAACGCTACCACCGGGGCACTCGCTTCCGCCTGGTGGACGCCGATGGCGCCGCCAGCCAAGCGATCAGCGCCGACACCGTGGACACCCCCCTGCAGCTCGCCCAGTTGGCTGGGCCGCCGGGATCCCTGCCGGGCGCCCAGGCCGTCGACATGGTGCTGGACGGTCAGGCCGTCCCCTGGGTGGCAAGCCTCGGCGGCGGCATCGCCCGCATCGATCGCGACGGGCTCGAGGCCGTGGGCCTGGGCCTGGCCCAGGGCTTGCCCTCGGAGCGAGTGATCGCCGTGGCTCCCACCGACACCGGAGCCTGGGTGGGTACCGCGCTGGGGTTGGTGCATGTCAGCGCCTCCGAGGACACCGGCGGGGAGCTGCGCTTCGAGGTCAGCGATGTCATCGGGCGGGGCGAAGGGCTCCAGGATGACTACGTCCAGGCCTTGGCCACCGAGCGCGGCTCGGTGTGGATCGGCACCTATCGTGGCCTGTCCCACATGGACGCCGATGGTGTCCATCAGGTGCTCGGACCCTGGTCGGTCTTCTCGCTGGTGCGGGGCTCCGACGAGCGCATCTGGGTGGGCTACGAGGGCCTGCTGGGGCTGCCCGAGGCCGAGCCCATCGAAGGCATCGACCCCGAGCTCGACGTCTACGACATCGAGCCCCTGCCCCGGGCCGGGACCCTGCTGGCCACCCTGCAGCAGGGCGTGGTGCTGCTCGACGAAGGTGAGACCACCACCGTATGGCCCGGCTCATCCTCCGATGGTGCCTACGCCCTCGCCAGGGTCGCGGGCACCTACCTGGCCGCGGGGGCCGAGGCTGGGCTGGTGACCCTCACCCCACAGCGGGGCGTGCTGCGGGAGTGGACCATCGACGACGGTCTGCCCTCCGAGGTGGTCAACGAGGTGGTGCCCGATCTTCCTTGGCGGGCCAACCTCGGGGCCCGGAGCGCCCTGAACGCCTCGGCGGCCTGGCTGGGCACGGGCCAGGGCGTGGCCTGGATCGATCCGGGCCTGGGTTCGGTGCGTGCCACCCGCCTCTCCCGGGTGCCTGCGGGGAGCTCCTGGTCCGCCGCACACCGCATCCGGGGTCGGATCTTTCTGGCGGGCGACCTGGGCCTGGGTGTGCTCGGCCCTGCGCGCCCACGCCACGATCGCATCATCGAGCGTGCCGGGCGGGACGTGGTGGCCCTGCTCCGACGTGGTGGGGAGCACTGGATCGTACACAGCGAGGGTGTCGAGCAGGTGCCTCGCTTCGGCGCGGATCGCATCCATCAGGTCCCCGGTCCCATCCGGGCAGCCGCCATGGTGCGGGGCGTACCCTGGATCGGGGGCGACCAGGGCCTGTACCGCTACCTGGCCGATGAAGGTCGCTTCGAGCGCCTGACCACCATCGGCCCGGTGCGGGAGCTGGTGGTCGGCGACGACGACGTGCTCTGGGCCATCGCGTCGGAGGTGGTGACCTCGATCGGGCCCGATCTGCGCGCCCGGCCCTACATCGGCACCCACCGTCCGCTGGACCTCGAGCCCGACGAGGGAGTGATCTGGGTGGGGACCGACAACGGCATCGACGTGATCCACATCGAGACCGGAGAGGTGGTGGACCTGCTTCGCAGCGCCGACCGCAAGGTCACGGTCAGCGCCGTAGCCGCCGACGGCGAGGGTGGTTGCTGGGCGGGCACCGACACCGGCCAGGTGCTGCACCTCGACCCGAGCCTCATGGGTGGGGCCACCATCATCGACCTGGCCCCCGAGCATCCGCCCGAGGTGCGCGATCTGGTGGCCCTGGACGCACAGCGCGCCTGGGTGCTCACCGACGGCGGAGCCTACGCCGCGTGGAGGTCGCGAGAACCCGCGCGATGACCCGGGCGTTGCCCAGCAGGTAGCGCTGCCACAGGCGCTTTGGGTCCACGAAAAGCCGCGCCAGCCACTCCTGGCGCTCGTAGAGCCACTGAGGGCCGCGGGAGACCCGACCGGAGATGAAGTCGGCTGTGGCGCCCAGGCACCAGACCACCGGGGCATCCATGGCGTCGCGGTTGGCCAGCACCCAGCGCTCCTGCACCGGGGTGCCCATGCCCACCAGCACGATGTCGGCCTCGGCGCTGTTGACCTGCTGGATGAAGGCTTGGTTTTCGGGCCCGGACTTGGCGTGGTAGCCGTGGTGGGGCACGATCTCGAGGCCGGGGTGGCGCTGCTGCAGCACCGCGGCGGCCTCGGCGGTGACGCTGGGCTCGGAGCCGATCCAGCAGATGCGCCAGCGGCCCTCGGCGGCCGCGGCCAGGTCCCAGATCCAGTCGGCGCCGGTCATGCGCTCGGGCAGGTGATCGCCCTGCAGGCGGGCGGCCAGGACCACGCCCTTTCCGTCGCAGTAGCACAGATCCAGGCTGCGAAAGAAGTCGAGCAGGTCGGGGTAGAGGCCCACCCGGTCGAGCACGTGGACGTTGACGTAGCCCACGGTGGACCGCTCGCCTCGCTCTACGAGGTCGGCGACGCGGTCCATCAGCTCCGTCCGGGTCAGCACATCGACCGGAACGCCGAGCAGGGAGACGCGCTGGCGGGGGGCGGAGCTCACTGGGACTGGACCAGCCCCACGAGCGCGTAGGAGCCCACCACCCGGCTCTCGCTGTTGTTGTAGCTGAGGGTGCCGCCGCCCTCGACCATGCGCTTGACCACCACCTGGATCCAGCGGCCGGAGCTGAAGCCCGACCACGCCGAGGAGGGGATGGTGAAGGAGCCGTCATCGTTGACCACGCAGTAGACGCTCTGGTCGATGGCGGTGCCACCCGAGTTGTACATGTAGGCCATGATCACCACGGCGTCGCCGCCGCTGCCGGACCAGTTGATGGTGAAGCTCGAGCGGCTGACCCTGGCCGGGGTGGAGCCGGTCATGTTGGGCGAGGTGATGTTGAAGGT
>CAZHIK010001116.1:0-3253 GCA_964532635.1 uncultured Enterobacterales bacterium | reverse complement strand
CAACACGGCCACCCTCGAGCGTGAGCAGTGGGCCCGCCTCTTCGAAGACGGAGCGCGGCTTCCCTTCGCACGACGAGTACCCGTCGCGGGCGGTGGCATGGTCACCTACCAGCGCGAACTGGGTGGTGGGACCGGCAAGCTGATGCGCATCGGCGGGGGCTTTCGCACCGTTGACGCTCCGGGGGTGCAGCACACCGTGAGCGTCGAGGGCTGGCTCGCCACCCACCCCAGCGGCATGGAGGCCTACCTGCTGCTGTGGCCCGAACCCGCGCTGCGGGCCTACGACACCCGGATGATGGCGCCCCGCTGGGCCCTCGAGCTGCCCAGTCCTGCCCAGGGCCTGTTCGTGGACCCCGCCGGGCGCTTCGGTGTGTTGGGGCTCACCGGCGAGCCCGATCCCGACCGCCTGACCGACTATCCAGCCCCCGACCTGCTCACCGCGGCCCTGCCCCCCGACGCCCCAGAACAGACCGGAGTGGTGCTGGTGGACCTCGCCGCCCGCAAGCTGGCCGCCCAGGCTGATGGCGCCTTTCGCGGCTGGGTCGCCACCCCCGATGGTGCCTGGCTCCTGGCCACCGCGTCCCAGGTCCAGCGCCTGGAGCCGCGCTGATCTGCGGATCAGTCCAGCTCCAGCAGAAGCACGCGACCCTCACCCCACTCGTGCACGCCGTCGCGGGGCAGGCCGATGGCCAGCCGCCGCCCGTCGCTGTGCAGCGCGGGGGGGCGCGTGGGCTCCCCGCGGTCGATGGCCAGGACCGGACCGTCCACCAGGGGCACCAGCCGCAGGCGCGCGGGGACGATCCAGGTATTGAAGATCCCCGCGGCGTGGGTGGCGCACAAGCGACGACCCAGGTGGTCACCCTCGAGGCCCTCGAGGAGGTCTCCCCGCTCGCTGTGGACCACCCCAGGGGCGGTTGGAAGGTCGAGCTGCGGATCTCCCCACCAGGCCACGCCTTCCACCTCGATGATGGCACCGCCCCTCCCCGCCGAGCCCAGGACTTCCCGCTGGTCGGTCTGCGTATCCCAGGACGAAGCTTCACAGACCTCGTCCGCACAGATCAGCAGCAACACCCGCTCCTGACCGATGGCGAGCTGCTGCACACCGGGGTGTGTCAGCCGCGCCAGTAGGCTCCCACCGTCGTCCCAGACCTGCACTCCGTCGTCAGTGGCCGTGGCCACCACGAAGCTCCCGTGCAGCTCCCCGCTGGTGAAGGTCACGGCACCCGGCGTGAGAAAGTGAAGCTCGGCGGTATCACCATCCACAGAGTAGACCCCGTCTTCCCTGGCCGCGAACGCGGCACCATCATGCCACCAGACCCAGCGCCCGAGCTGGGGCACGCCCTCGATGCGGCGGCCTCCGACCAGCTCCACGACCTGACTCGCGGTGGGTGCGCCGGCCAGCAGGGCGCTGTCGCCCAGGGCCACGGCGGCCCCCAGCGACGATCCGGGCTCCCCTCGCCAGCTGGTGGCACCCAGCTCGCCGGGGACCACGAGCTCACCTGGCAGCAGATCCGCAGCGCAGCCCGACGCCAGCCAGGCGCACAGGCCGAGGCGGGCGGCGGGGACGCGGCTCACGGCAGCTCGGAGGGATCGAGACGCTCGACGCGCTCCACGGCGGCGCCCATGGCCAGCCCCGCGCTGGCGGCCTGGACCTCCACCAACGCACGAGGCTGGTGTTGGCGAACGCCGGCCGCCAGCTCCGGGTGCAGAGCACCGTCGTCCCACAGCACCACCAGCTGGGCCCAGTCCAGGTCCCCTGCCAGGACATCGGGAGCCACGGCCTGCACGGCACTGCGCAGCCGCAGCTGCACCCTGCGATCGGCCCCGGCCTCGATCCAGGCATGGTGCCAGCGGCGCCCCCCGATCCAGGTCACACGGGTGATACCGCTGAGCAGGCAGGCATCGGACAGCAGGCGATGAATTCGGGGGAGATCGCGTCCTCCGCACAGCTCACAGCGCTGGACCGTGACCGTCACGGTCTCCACACCTTCGGGCTGCCCGCACTCATCGCGACCGCAGCACAGGCACAGGCGCTCGGTGAGCACGCGCTCCAGCCGCCCTCCATCGAGGGTGCGCATCAGCGGGAGGGAGCTGTCCAGCAGGTGGGCCGACAGCAGCGCGCGCAGGGCGAATCCAGCCTCGTCCACACCCCGCAATCCCCGCTGTTGCAGCAGGGCGAGGACCCCGGCTCCCTCGAGGTTCGTGCCGTTGGCGGCCGCCTCACTGACAGCCTGCAGCTCATCGCGCTCGGCGCGCAGGCGCTCGAGCAGCGGCAGGGTGTCGAGGTGCTCGGCTTCGAGGCGGCCGTGCCGGGCCTGCAAGGCCGCCAGATCGGCCTCGAGCTGGCGACAGCGGGCCTCGAGGGGCTCGGGCTCCGAGGGGGCTGGGATCGCAGGTACTGGAGGAGTGGCACTGGGCTCGTCCACCCTGGGCTCCGTCACCGGCTGGGTCGCCACCTCGAGGGGATCGACCTCAACGGGTGCGGTCCTGTCAGGCGCAGCGGTCTCGACCGGGTGCTTCCTGGACGAGGTTCGCTTGCTCTTGCCGGTGGTTCGCTGTCCTCGTCCGTCCAAGCGCTGCACGCCCGCCGCCCGCATGGCCTGGGCGAAGAGATCCTCTTCTGCCGAGGGGGCCGCAGTGGCGCTGGGTTCCGCGGGCTCGAGGCGCGCGCGGACCTGCTGGGCCAGCTCCTCGTTGATCTGCTGGTTGAAGCGCGTGTACCGGAACTGCCCGAGTTCGATCAGGACGCGGAGCACCTCGCGGGGTGCCACTCCGCAGTCGCTCGCCAGGGCGTCGATGCGGATCTGCCTTGCCATGGTGTGCTCCAGTCGAGGGACCAGCCCACCTATCCCGAAGCCGCGTCGGGGCGCCGTGACCAGCCCTGGATCCTATCAACCGTCGATGGCGGCGACGCGCAGCAGCAGTTCCCGGGCGTGGACCATGGGGTAGAGGCGGTTGGTGATGACCAGGCCGCCACGGCTCGCCCGGACCTCCTCGAGGGTCGCACCACCCACTGGCGCCACCACTCGGCCCAGCAGGTGGCCGGGCGTGATCCGCTCACCCACTTGCACTTCGGGGACGTAGAAGCCCCCGGACCCGCAGCGCTGAGCGATGATCTGATCGTCGGTGACGTCCGCCAGGACGGCCCGGGGGGTGGGGGCCCGGCTCATGCCCAGGGCACCCATCAAGCGACGAATGGCCTCGGCGATGCTGGCTCCGACCGGCTTGTCGAGGGTGGCGCCGCGGCCTCCGG
>CAZHIK010001115.1:0-3255 GCA_964532635.1 uncultured Enterobacterales bacterium | reverse complement strand
AGGAATATTATCCCAAACCTACACAGATAAAAGGCCGAGTCTGGGTCGTGAAAGAGGACAACATAGACACAGATATGATCTATCACAACAGGCATCTCACAGTGACCAACATCGACGAGATGGGTCAGTACGCCTTCGACAACCTGGCCGGCTGGGAAGACTTCGCCGACAGGTGCCAGCCTGGTGACATCATCATCACCGGCGCCAACTTCGGTGCCGGCTCGAGCCGGGCCCAGGCGGTCGATTGCTTCAAGACCCTGGGTGTGCCCGGCATCGTGGGCCGCAGCTTCGGCGCCATCTACAAGCGCAACGCCATCAACTCCGCCCTGCCGGTCATCCGCTGCGACTGGTCGCCCTCCGACTTCGAGGACGGCGACGAGATCGAGGTGAACCTGGCCACGGGGCTCATCCGCAACGTCACCCGCGGCACCGAGATCCAGGCCGAAGCCTACGACGGCATCCGGCTTGAGATCTATCGCCGTGGTGGCCTGCTCCGGAGCTGACTCATGGGCATGACATTTGCCGAGAAGATCCTCGCCCGCGCCGCGGGCAAGGATCGTGTGGTGCCGGGCGAGATCGTCATGGTCCGCCCCAACCACCTGCTCACCCACGACAACACCGCCGCCATCATCGGCAAGATCGGGCCCGAGCTCGACGAGTTCGGTGTGGTGGACCCCGACCTCAACGTGATCGTCATCGACCACGTGGCTCCGGCGGCCAACGAAAAGACCGCCACCGGCCACCAGAAGATCCGCGTGTTCGTCAAGAAGCACGGCATCCGCCACTTCTTCGACGTGGGCGAGGGCATCTGCCACCAGGTGGTCATGGAGCAGGGCCTCGCGCTGCCTGGCAGCATCATCTTGGGCTCGGACTCCCACACCTGCTCCTACGGGGCCCTGGGGGCCTTCGCCACGGGCATCGACCGCACCGAAGCTGCAGCCCTCACCCTCACGGGCGAGACCTGGCTGCGGGTCCCCCCCACCATCCGCGTGGTGCTCGAGGGCAACTTCCCGACCGGCGTCGGTGCCAAGGACCTCGTGTTGACCATCATCGGGAAGCTGGGGGCCGACGGCGCCAACTACATGGCGGTGGAGTTCGATGGCCCGGCGGTGGACCGCCTCACCGTCGAAGACCGCTTCACCATCGCCAACATGGGCATCGAGATGGGTGCGAAGCTCGCGGTGTTCCCCGTGGACGACGTCGCGCGCACCTACCTGGGCACCATCGGCGTGCGCAGCTACCAGTACGAGTCCCTGTGGGCCGACGACGACGCCGACTACGCCAAGCGCATCGTCATCCGCCTCGACAAGCTCGAGCCGGTGCTGGCCATGCCTCACACGGTCGACAACATCTCCTTGGCTTCCGAGCACCTGGGCGAGCCGATCCATCAAGTCCTGCTGGGCACCTGCACCAACGGCCGCCTGTCGGACATCCGCACCGCCGCCAAGATCATGCGCGGCAAGAAGGTCCACCCCGACGTGCGCATGTTGGTGCTGCCCGCCAGCCGCAGCGTCCTGCAGGCCGCGATGAGCAAGGGCTACATCCAGATCCTGGTGGGCGCGGGTGCCATCATCCTGCCCCCCGGCTGCGGCCCCTGCCTGGGCGCCCACCAGGGCGTGCTGGCTCCCGGTGAGCGCTGCCTGTCCACGGCCAACCGCAACTTCAAGGGACGCATGGGCTGCAAGGAAGCCGAGATCATCCTCGCCTCCCCCGCCACCGTGGCCCACTCGGCCATCGCCGGGGTCATCTCCGTCCACGATCAGCAGGAGCTGTAGCCATGCGTGTCTGGAAGTACGGCGACGACATCAACACCGACATGCTCTTCCCGGGCAAGTACACCTACACCTGCGGCACCCTCGAGGAGATCAAGCCCCACCTGCTCGAAGACCTGGACTCCGACTTCGCGTCCCAGGTCCAAGCCGGCGACCTGCTCTTCGTGGGCCGCAACTTCGGCTGCGGCTCCAGCCGCGAGCAGCCTGCCCTCGGGCTTCGCGGTGTGGGCATCGCAGCCGTGGTGGGCTGCAGCTTCGCCCGCATCTTCTACCGTGCCAGCATCAACCAAGGCCTGGTGCTGCTCGAGTGCCCCGAAGCGGTCGAGCACTTCGAGCCAGGCATGGACGTGGAGCTGCGCCTCGAGGCGGGCGAGCTGGACGTGGGCGGCAAGACCTTCACGTTCCCGCCCCTGCCCCCCGAGATCATGGCCATCAGCCAAGCCGGTGGCCTGCTGAGCTACGCGCGCGCGAAGCTGGAGGCCCGCTGACCCAGGGAAGGACTTCACGTCCTCCCGAAGCGCAGGCCAAGACGAGGGGGCACATGAAGTGCCCCCTGTCATCCAAGCTCGCGGAACATCGGAGGGCGAGTCCTTCGCGTCGGTGACATAGTGGGCCCATGCGTGCAGAGACGCTCACTCTGGTCGCGCTGCTGCCGGCGCTCCTCAGCTGCCGCGGGTCGCCGCTGATCTGCGGGGAAGGCCAGCTCTCGCTGGACTACGACGGCCCACGGGGCGCGTTCCTGTACACGGACCACGCCCTGCCCCTCTTCTCCATCACCTTGGACCCCGAAGCCCTGGCGGGGCTGGCGGCCAGCCCGCAGGAGGAGCTGCCCGATGTGCACGCCGAGTTTCGCTTCGTCGGCCCGGACGGGCCCGAGTCCTATGACGTGGGCCTGCACCTCAAGGGTCACTCCTCCTTCCGCAGCATCGACGAAAAGGCAGCCTTCAAGATCGACTTCCAGGAGTGGGACGACGAGCAGCTGTTCCACGGGGTGCGCCGGCTGACCCTGAACAACATGACCGGCGATCCCTCCATGCTCTCGGAGCACCTGTCCTACCGCGCCTACGCCACGGCCGGGCTGCCCGCTCCCCGCCACGGCTATTCGTGCGTGGAGGTCAACGGTGTCCACTACGGCCTGTACGGGGTGGTGGAGACCATGGACCAGCAGTTCCTGGACCGCGCCTTCGCGGATCCCGACGGCAACCTCTACGAGGGCACCCACGGCGCAGACATCAGGCCGGGGGCGACCGGAAACTTCATTCCCCAGGTGATCAACGACGTGAGGGATCGCAGCGATCTGGCGTCCCTGGCCGGCGCGTTCTACGACACCGGCCCCGACGAAGCCATGGAGCGCTTCGAGGCTCACTTCGAGCTGGACGCCCTGCTCGACGCGTGGGCCATGGAGCTGATGATCGGCAACGACGACGGCTACCTGGGCATGAGCAACAAATACCCGCTGTACCACCAGCCCAGCACCGACACA
>CAZHIK010001114.1:0-3257 GCA_964532635.1 uncultured Enterobacterales bacterium | reverse complement strand
CAGTTGGACTGGAAGAGCAGCAGGCCGCAGAAGGGCAGGAACCGCCACAGCGACAGCCCGAAGAACCCCCGTTGATGGCTCCGCAGCCAGACCAGCCCCCCGGGCACCAGCGCCCAGGCCAGGATGCCAAGGCCCAGGATCAGTGCCAGGGGGAAGGCCACCAGGGGCGGATGACTGCTGAAGGGTGAGCGGGCCAGGCTGTCGTAGAAGGGCCAGTTCAGCAGGCCGTGTAGCTCGATCTGCATCCCCAGGAAGTGGTGAGTGACCGCAGGCTGGGCCACGAACGCTTCGTAGGGGGTCTTGTGCACGAACACGAGGAAGACGTGGTAGAGCACGAACGGGAACAGGAAGGCCGCGGAGCCCAGCAGCAGGCCCCTGCGGCGACTGCGGCGCGCGGATCCGCGCAGGGCGGGCTGGTGGCGCAGCCAGTACAGCACCCCGGGCAGGGTGAGGATGCCCTCGTGGCGGATGCCCAGGAACAGCCCGTAGGGCAGCATGAACCAGAACCAGCTCACGGGCCTGCGCAGCAGGAAGGCCAGCGCCACGGAGCCGGTGGCCAGGGCGAAGATGTTGTCGTCCACATCCACCATGGCCATGGTGTAGGGGTTGAGGCACAGCAGCAGGGCGGCGCCCAGGGCCAGGCCTCGATGGCCGAGCAGGCGGCGGGCGAGGATGTAGGTGCCCGCGGCGGCGGCCAGGTGGTGGAAGGCGAAGCACGCCCGGAAGCCCAGGTACTGGAACAGCGCCAGGAAGGGGGTGAGGACGAAGGACATGCCCTCGCGCTGGCCACCGTTCCAGAACAGGAAGGGGTTGCGGTCGAGCATCCAGCCCGGCAGCTCGTGCATCATGGGCAGGCCGGCCCGGAAGTAGTTGTAGTAGGGCAGCACCGAGGAGCGGATGATGCAGCGCTCCTCGTCGAAGAAGGCCCGGTTGTAGTTGACCAGGGCCACCACCAGCAGGCCGATCATCACCGCCAGGACCAGCAGGTCCCAGCGCTCGAGCCGCGGGGGCCGCAGCTGAGGGCCCAGGGGGCCCCGGCGGCGCATGCGCCACAGCAGCAGGGCGTCCCAGCCCAGCGCCACGGCCAGCAGCACCGGAAGGCGTACGAAGACCGGGAAGAACAGCCCCAGCAGCCCGATGATGGTGACCGCGGAGAAGGACACCAGCCAGGTGCCCAGGGTCAGCGCGAACAGGAGCTCCTCGCCGGCCGGGCTGTCCTCGTCGCGGATCAGGCGCACCAGCAGCCAGCCTGGAGAGACCAGGATGGGGATGCACAGCAGCCAGATCAGGGCGGTGAGGAGCATGGAGGGCAGCGGGGGCGGTGCCTGGTTGTCGCGTCCTTGGCGTTCCCGGGAGCGTATCCTCCTTTGCGCATCCTTGACAGCGGCAGGTCGGCGCCGGGTAGCGGAGTCACGGCAGGGTGTGTCCGTCGATCACGCCATCGAGGACCCTGCGAACCGCGGCCGCGATGCCCTCGCAGCGTGCAGGGTCCACCTTCACGGCGCTGTCGGAGTAGGCCCGACAGTGGGCGCAGCGGTCGCACTCGTCGCCGCAACGGCGCCCCGAGAAGCCGGAGAGGAAGCCGGATAGCTTTCGGTTGTCGATCTGCACGGCGTCGGACAGCTGCATCAGCAGGACGTAGGCCTGAAGCAGCTCCTCGCGGGCCTGGGGAGACAGTCGGCGCAGTACGGCGCCGAAGTGGGTCGGGCCGGGCAGGGAGGCGCCCTCCGGCAGCTTGCCCAGGGCGGCCAGGCCGCGACCCAGCAGGCCCGGGCTGCGCTCCACAGCTGCGCGAAGGGCGGCGAAGCCGAGGGTGCTGGTGTCCCGGGAGGTTCCCTCGAGGATGTCCAGCAGGTTGCCGTCGTAGCGTCGCTGGGCGTAGGCCCGGGCCATGGTGGCGATCTGATCGCTGCCCTTGGTGCGCCCGGCCAGCTTGAAGCGGCGGATGCCGATGGCCTCGTAGGCGGCCAGGTCTTCCGGGCGGATCCATGGGCTCTTGAGCAGCTCGATGGGCTCGAGCACCTTGCGGTGGTGGCAGCGCAGGAAGCAATAGTCCACCACGAAGCCGTCGCTGTCGTGGCCATGCTGGGAGGCGTGGCCCACCAGGTTGTAGTGGTAGTGACGGAAGGGGCAGTCCAGCAGGCACAGGTCGTTGACCAACAGCGACAGCTCGACGTCCACCGCGCGGCGCAGGGCCTCGAGGCGGCGCAGGTCGCGGTTGACGTTGAAGTCCACCGCGATCTCGTCGATGCCCAGGGAAGCCCATGCCCGGGCCCGGGCCACGGTGCCCACGTGGGCGATGACGCTGACCTTGACCCACAGATCGGGGAAGCGGGCCTTGATGGCCTCGGCCAGCAGGGGGATGGTGACCGTCACGGCGTTGGCGCCCGCGTCCCGGGCCCACGCCACGTGGTCCAGCAAGCGGCGCCGGAAGCCGGCGTCCAGCTCGCGGTTGTCCAGGCAGGGGGCGTTGAGCAGGGTGGTGAAGCCCCAGCCCTGGTCGCGGACGGCCCGGATGTGGGCTGCTGCGCGGCGTGCGTCGGTGTGGCCCTGGATGTAGCGGGGCCGCCCCCCGCCGGCGGGGCTCCAGTCCACCTGGCCGTACAGGTCGTGTACCGGCAGCCCGGTCAGGGCCTCCAGCAGGCCGTCGTCCCAGTTCGTCGGGCAGGTCAGCTCCACGGGATCTCCACGGCAGCACCTTGGGGGCGGGCGAGCCACGAGGGAGGATACACCACCTCATTGCCCCTCGCCCCGGTGCCCCATGCGCATCCTCTTCGTCCAGGACAACGGCATCAACGAGTCGCTGGCCCTCACCGAGGCCAGCGCACTGCTGCGCCAGCGGGGCCACCGTGGCCGCCTGGTGCTCACCCGGGAGGAGCCGGGGCTCGAGGAGATCGTGGAGCGGGACCAGCCCGAACTGGTCATCATCCCAGGCTCCATCCTGGCCCGGGGCTTCGCGCTGTCGGCCGCCAGGCGCATCAAGGCGGTGCACGGCGCCCCCATCGTGCTCTGTGGCACGCTCCCGACCTTCTTCCCCGAAGCGGCCGCCGACCCGTCGGTAGATTTCGTCTGCGTGGGCGAGGCCGACGAGGCCTTGGTGGATCTCGCGGACACCTTGCGTGACGGGGGCGACCCGTCCAGACTGCCCAACAGCCGCAGCGTCGCCAAGGGAGAGATCCGCGACAACGGTGAGCGACGCATGCTCCCGGATCTGGACACCCTGCCCTTGCCCGATCGTGAGCTGTACTACCGCTACC
>CAZHIK010001113.1:0-3258 GCA_964532635.1 uncultured Enterobacterales bacterium | reverse complement strand
GACGCCCGGGAGCTGACGGCTCATCTGCTCGGCGAGGGTGAACCCATCGATGTCGTCGGTGTCCAGTGCGGAGAAGACGACCTGTGCCCGGGAGCCGGCCGCCGCTGCCAGCGCCTTGCGACCCGAGGTGAAGTGGGCAACCCGCCATCCCCGTTCCTCGAGGTAGGCGCTGACGAGCCTGGCGAAGATGCGGTCGGGTTCGACCAGCAGGAGCTTCCGCTGGACGTAGCCGGTGAGCCCAGGTCGTGTGCTCCTGGGCCGTTCTCGGCGTCTACCCTTGGTGGTTTCGTCCATAGTCGGCCTCGACCGCTAGATGTCCATCTCCTCGTACTCTTGCTCGCGCTGGCGACGGCCGCGCCACCAGAGGCCGAGCAGGAGGAGGACCAGGAGGAAGAGCGCGCCCCACAACAGGATGCGGTACCAGGTGCGCTGTTGGGCCTTTGCCGCCGTGACTTCGACCGGAAGGTCTGCGTCGCCGACCACCAGCTCCTCGCCCACGGGGACCTGGACGACGTCGGTGCAGGATGCGATGCGGGTGACGCGCCCTCCGAGCTGATCGAAGAGTGGGGCCCGGCCCGGACAGGGTCCGACCCGCTGGAACAGCTCGATGTCCGGAGCGTAGATCACCAAGGCCGTGCGGTACGGGCGCCAGGGCAGGGGCATCTGCTCGACGAAGGCGACCTGCGGATCGGGGGTGAAGGCCACGGCGCCCTGGGATGCCAGGGTCACCGAGACATCGTCGTCGCCCTGGTGGAGGAACCACATGTCCTCGTACAGCTCGAGGGAGCGGACCAGGGGCGCACCCTCGGTGGTGTCGATCACCACGATGTCCAAGCCCTGGAGGGTCTCGGGCAGGGGGCTCCCGGTGTGCACCTGGAAGGCGAAGCGGTTGCCCCGGGCGACGCGGCCGAGCTCGGCGGCGAGCCAGGCGAACAGCTGCACGTCGCCCTCGGTGGGCGGCTCGGGGAGCACGAACAGGGTCTCGGACAGGTCCGGGACGATGCCGTAGGGATAGCCGCCGTGCCGGAGCATGGAGAGGTCGTGGATTCGATCCATGACCTTGCGCGGCACCTGGAGCTTGGTGTCGGCGTGGACGGTGCCCCACAGCTGATCGTGGCTCTCGCCGAGGCAGAAGGGCTGCTCGCGGCCCACCAGCTGGAAGCGCACCTCGAGGGTGGTGGCCGCTCCCAGGTCGTGGACCGGCAGGTCCAGCTCGAGCCGCTCACGCGTGACGCCGTCGAGCTGATCCAGGGCCATGCCGCCGATGGCGACGCCGTCGAGCAGCACGTCCAGCCTGGAGTTGGCCGGGCTGATCTGACCCGAGTGGGAGTAGACCAGCTCGAGCTTGGCCATGTCGACGATGGGCACGTCGTCGGGGACGCGGTTCATGGGGATGAACACCGAGCCGCCTCGGAATCCGACCGCGGTGAGGTCGCTGTAGCCCAGATCCATGAGATCGAAGCGCGCCTCGGGGGGCATGGTGCCCGACCAGCGCCGTGGCTCCATGGGCTCGACGTCCTTGACCTCGGTGATGAGCTCGGCTGGCCCCGACGGGAGATCTTCGCCCTGCAGGCTGCTGAGCATCCGAGCGAGGTCGACCAGACCCTCGCCGTCCTTGCCGGAGACCACCAGCACGGTCTGCAGGGGCGCATCGGGTCGCGGCACCAGCGCCAGGGCGCCCACGCCGGCGATGCCACCGGTGCCGACGCGCTGTCCCACGGCGCTCACCTCGGGCTCGGCGTCGTTCCACATCAGCGTGGAGAGCTCTTGGCCGAGGGGGCCGGGATCATCCGCTGTGTACAGGGCGATGATGTGGCCTTCCGGGGCTGTGGCGAGGCTGCCCTGGTGGACCACGATGTCGAGCTTGCGGTCATCGGCCCGCTGGCCAAGGGTGGAGGCGAGGAAGCCGAGGGCGAGCAGTTCGTGGTCGTCGGGGGTGGGAGAGACCGCCAGGACCACCTTGGCGGGGTGGGGGTTGGCCTCGTCGATGAACGGGTAGGGCCAGCGGGTGAGGCTGCGCTCCGGAGCCACCTCGCGGTACTGGACCCGGATGAAGGAGCTGGCCATCAGCCGGCTCCACATGCCCGGATGGTCCGCCAGCTCGCAGGGCATCCAGGTGCGGTGGTAGGCGTTGAACTGGATGGTGTGGCCGGTCTGGATGCCCACCAGCGGCAGGTCCATGCGTTCCTGCCAGATGATCCCCGGCTCTTCGTCGAGGAGGAAGGTGTTCACCGGCTGGTCGTCCACCCAGACCGTGATGGACGAGATCTCCGGTATCAGCTGCGCCGACCGCATCACGTCGAGGTACAGCTCCGGGGGCTTCTCGAGCTCCCAGGTGTCGGGGATGTCGAAGGTGAGGTACCGCGACGACCAGATGCCGGTGAGGGAGACGTCCCCCTGGACCGCGATCTCGTCGGCGAAGCGCAGATCCTCCTCGATGGCGCCTGATGGGAGCACGCGCTTTGTGCGCGCTTCCTCCCAGCTCTCGAGGTCCACGTCCAGGGAGCGTGCGGGCTCGAGCACCGAGTCGGACCGGGTGACCTGAGCGGCCGCATCCGAGGTGAACAGCACGGCCGCCGGCAGCAGAGCGCCGGCAAGGCACGTGGCCAGACCTGTCATCTTGGGCTTCATGGGAGTCTCGCTTCTGGGGTCTGCTCGGCCTGCGCGGGGGACTCGGCCGGTGTGTCGATGCGCGCCTGGGGCTCGGGGGAGCCGATCAGGACACGCCAGGCGATGGCGGTGTCGGGGAGGAGCTGGGCAAGGCGCGCCGCCAGGATCGCGGACGGGCGCGGCGTGGCGACGACGAGGGAGCCGTCGTGCATGTCGGCCACCAGGAGCCCCTCGGCTCCTACGAGGCCCTCGGGCAGCAGGTTGGGGGGCTGCTCCTGAGTAATCTGGGACGGGTAGATGATGGGCACGCCGTAGACCTGGGCCCGCAGCCGACTGGCGGTCTTGGCGTCGATCTTCCCGGTGTGCTCCAGGTACTCGATGGGGCTGCGGCCGTCGGCGAGCGCTTCGAAGTACAGCGTGTCGAGCTGCAGTCCGAGCTCCGGCCGGGACGACAGCGCGGCGAGCTCCACGCCGTCGAGGCCGGACACTCCGGGGCTGGTGCCATCGGGCCAGACCTGCTTGGAGGTGACGGCCAGCAGCATGCGCACATCGAGCGCTGGGGAGAGGACCGGCTCGACCTCGGCCCCGACGCGCGCTGCCACCAGGGCCACCACCTGCTCGTGCAGCGGGTTGGAGGACGCCAGCGGT
>CAZHIK010001112.1:0-3260 GCA_964532635.1 uncultured Enterobacterales bacterium | reverse complement strand
CTTCATGACCAGCGCGCTGGCGGGCACGCCCAGCATCGCCCACCCCACCGGCTGCAGCGAGATCACTGCCGACGGCAGCTGCGACTTCAGCGGGATGTGGTAGGCCCCACGTTTCCCGCTCGGTTCGCCTGTTATCATCGGGCCATGGGTCTCGATCGCCCCACGGTGCTGCTCCCCCTCCTGCTGGTGTTCTCCCCTGGATGCACCGGGTGCGAGGAGAAGCCGCGGGCCCAGGACACCGGCTCGTCCTGTGCCGTGGGGCACATCCCAGACGGGGGGCAGTGCGTACCCGAGCGCTGTGGGACCGGCGCCTGGGGGAGCCTGGAAGTGGACAGCAGCACCGTCTTCGTGGACATCCAGGCCCAAGACGGCGGCGATGGGAGCGAGCAAGCGCCGCTGCGCTCTCTCCAGGCCGGGCTCGACCTGGCGGGAAGCCGGGGCGGAGGGCTCGTCGCGGCGGCCGCGGGGACCTATCCGGAGGTCCTGGCCCTGACCTCGGCGCACGCCGAAGTGCACCTGGCCGGCCGCTGCCGTGACCTGGTGATCCTCGATGCGAGCGGGGGTGGGCCGAACGATCCAGGGATCGACATCGGCGTGGGCGCGGCCGAGATCGAGATCTCCGAGCTGACCGTACGGGGCTCCCAGGACGCCGGGCTGGTCGTCGGCTCGGGGACCGCGCTGGTGCGGGGCCTGGTCTCGACGGGGAACGCATACGCGGGAGCGTGGGCCTTCAACAACAGCCTCTACACCCCGACCTCGTTGGTGCTGGAGGACAGCCGGCTGGACGACAACACGCTGGCGGGGATCGTGGTCGACGGGACGAGGACCACAGCGACCCTGCGAGAGACCGAGATCCGCGGCAGCCAGGCCTACCAGGGCAGCCAGTACGGGTTCGGGATCAACGTCTGGGGAGGTGCCACCCTGGAGGCCGAGGCGGTGGACCTGGTCGAGAACACCGCGGGCGGGATGGCGATCAGCGGAGAGGGCACCACCGTGACCCTGGTGCACACCTCAATCCAGAAGACGCGCCCGAACCCCAGCGGTGACTTCGGGGTGGGGATCCAGCTGAGCGGCGGTGCCAGGCTGGTCATGGAGTCCTGCGAGCTGAAGGACAACGTCGAGACGGGGCTTTTGGCCGTGGAGCAGGGCACGGTGGCGGAGCTCCGCGGTGTCCTGGTCAGCGACACCCAGCCCGACGCACAGGGTGGGTCGGGCTACGGGATCAGCGTCTGGGGCGGGGCCAGCCTGCTCGCCGAGGACTGCAGGTTGGTCGGGAACACCATGATGGGCCTGGGTGCTGCGGGCGAGGGGACCACGGTCACCCTGCTGGGCACGTCCGTCGAGGACACCCTGGGCGGTGACGTCGATGGAGGAGCCGCGGGCGTCGCTGTCCTCGATGGCGCGAGGCTCGAGCTGGACTCCTGTGTCCTGGAGCACAACAACATCACCGGCGTCGGCGCTACGGACGCGGGCACCCTGGTCAGGATCGACGACACCCGGATCCGGGGTACCCGACCCAGCCTCGACGGACAGTTCGGACACGGCGCGCAGGTGAGCGCCGGTGCGATCCTGATCGCGTCGTCCTGCGAGGTGGTCCAGAGCGGCTCCGTCGGCGTGGTCGCGGCAGGGGAAGGGACCTCCACAGCGCTGAAGGCGACGACGGTATCGGCCACCGCCACCGACAGCGACGGGCTGCTCGGCTGCGGCGTCGCATCCCAGGACGGCGCCGCGATGTGGGTGGAGGCCTGCGAGATCTTCGGCAACGCGGGGACGGGCTTCGGATGCGATGGCCCGGGTGCTGTGGGCCACCTGCTCGACTCGGTGATCCGAGACAACCACCCCGACGACGACGGGGCCCCCGGGCTGGGCTCTGGGATCGAGGCCCGGGGTGGTGCCTTCGTCTCCCTGGAGGGATGCCGCCTCGAGCGCAACCGATGTGTGGGGATCGCGGCCGCGCAGCTGGGCACCCGGATCGAGCTGCGCGACACCACCATCCGCGAGACCCGGCTGTATCGGGACGGTGAGGTGGGCCTGGGCTATGGCATCGAGCTGTTCGACGGCGCCGTGCTGACGGCTGAGGCCACGGAGGTCGAGGGTAGCCAAGTCCTCGGGATCCTGGCGATGGGGACCGGCACCGCGGTCGCACTGGAGGACTGCTCGATCCGCGACACGCTGCCCGATGGCGACAACGGTGGCGCGGGCCTGTACGTCGGCGATGGCGCGAGCATGGTGGCGAGGGGCGTTGAGGTCGCGCGGAGCACCGGCGTGGGCCTGGCCCTGGGTGATCCGGGCAGCTCGGCGCGCCTCGAGGGGATGGTGATCCACGACACCGCCCTCGCCACCAACGACATCTGCGGCTACGGGATCCAGGCCTGGGGCGGTGCGAACCTGGAGGTCGAGGCGGGGGAGCTGAGCGGGAATCACACCGCGGGCTTGGTGGCGGCCGGTGAGGGCACCACGATCAGGATGGAGGGCACGGCGATCGGCTCCACCAGGATGGGCCGGGTCTACATGGTCGCCATCGGCGCAGCGCTTCAGGATGGCGCTGTCCTGGTCGCCGAGGATCTGGATGTCCATCGGACCGAGGGCCCCGGGCTCCAGGTCGAGGACATCGGCACGGAGCTGAGCTGCACAGGCTGCTGGATCCACGACAACGAGTTCGCCGGGGTGGTCGCGGTCTCAGGCGCCTCGGCGACCTGCACCGACTGCAGCATCGAGGGCAGCCTGTCGAGCGCGGATCTTGGCGGCGGTGTCGGCGTCTTCGCCGCTCCGTGGGAAGGAGAGGCACCGGCGCTGACGCTCACGCACACCACCATCATGGACAACCCGATCTCGGGCATCTGGCTCTCGGGTGACGGCAGCTACCAGATCGAGCAGAGCAGCATCCACGGCGGGGAGGGCTGGACCCGGGGCAGCCTCACCAGCTGTGGCGACGCCGTCTTCGCCCGGGACGGAGGCGAGGGCCTGCTGCTGCGGGACAGCGCGCTGCTGGACGGCCACGGGGCTGGGCTGTTCCTCGACGAGGCGAGCGCCACGCTCGAGGGCAACACCTGGGAGGGCAACAGCGTGGACCTGGTGGTCCAGGGTGGCAGCTGCGCCACATCTCCCGCAGGCCTCGACGCCGAGGAGATCGGCGTGGTCGAGCTCTGTCCCACCTGGGACTACCCGACCTGCACGGACACCTTCAGCCTCGAGCTCGAGCTGGCCGAGCTGGCCGGGGCCACGGGGGACGCCCGTCCCACAACCCTCCCGCTGTCCAC
>CAZHIK010001111.1:599-3274 GCA_964532635.1 uncultured Enterobacterales bacterium | reverse complement strand
GCTCTGCTCGAGGCCATGGAGGAACGCCAGATCACCGTGGACGGCCGCAGCCGGGCCCTCGAACCGGCGTTCACGGTCATCGCGACCCTCAACGCCGTGGAGACCGAGGGCACCTGGCCCCTGCCGGAGGCTCAGCTCGATCGCTTCGCCTTGCGCCTGCGCATGGACTACCCCTCTGCCGAGGTGGAGGCCGCCCTGCTCGAGCGCAGCGACGGCAGACCCGATCCTCGCCGAGGCCCTCTCGGCGCGCTGGAGCCCCTGGTGGACGCCGAGGGGCTGGAGTCACTCGCGAGCGCCGCCCAAGCGGTGATGCTGGGGCCCGCCGTGCGCACCTTCCTGCTGGCCCTGGTCCACGCCGCCCGTGAGGATGCCCGGGTGGCCCTCGGGCCATCTCCCCGCGCCGCCCTGCAGCTGGGCCAGCTCTGTCGCGCCCGCGCCGTCATGGACGGGCGGGATCACGTGCTCCCCGACGACGTCACCACCCTGCTGGAGCCCGCCCTGGCCCACCGCATCCAGCTGCACCCCGAGGCCCTGCTCGACGGGCTGCGCTCTTCACGCATCCTGGCCGACGCTCGGGCTGGCGTCGAGGTCCCGCGGTGATCCGTCCCGGCCCGACCGCGATCCTTGGGCTGGGCCTGTGCCTGGTCCCGGCCCTGGCCATGGCCGTGTGGCCGGGCATGGGCCTCTGGCTTGCCCTGGCCTTGCTGGCCTGGCTGGCCGTAACGGCGGTGGCGGCCGCTCGCCTTCCGGGTCCCCAGCACTTGCTGCTGGAGACCGAGATCGACGGTTCGGCGCGGCTGGGCCAGCCCGTGAGCGTGCGCCTGACCCTCACGAACCTGCACTTCCAGCGTCTTCGCCTGGACGCCGCCCTGGTCCACAGCGCCCCCATGGAGACCGAAGGCGTCCGGCTCCACGCCACCCTGGCCCCTGGCGAGCGGCTCGAGCGTGGCCTCGATCTCACTCCACAGCAGCGGGGTGCCCTGGACTGCGGAGTGCTGCAGGCCAGCCTGCGAGGCGGCCTGGGCTGGCTCGAGCGCCGGGTGGACCTGCCCCTGGACGCCCAGCTCCAGGTCCACCCAGCCACTCTCACATCCCGCCTGCTGGCCGCACTGTACCCCGACGCCCTGCCCGACCGGCACCAGCCCACCACCGAGCGCATCCTGTTCGCCGGCCTGCGCCCCTTCGTGCCCGGGGACGACGCCCGGGACCTGAGCTGGGCGGCGAGCGCCCGCAGCCGCACCCCCATGGTGCGCACCTGGGAGGGCCCACGGGAGGGCCCGGTGCTGCTGGTGCTGGACCGCGGCGCCGGCATGTCTGTGGCCATGGACGACGGCAGCAGCCGCTTGGACCGCGCTGTAGCCGTGGCCACGGGACTGCTACGGGCCCTCGAGCGCGCCGGGCGGACTGTGACAGTGGCCGCCTGGAGCCATGGGATGGATCTGTGGGACAGCTCAGGGGCCGTAGGGGCCGGCCAGGCCCTCGCTGCCCTGCAGCCCGCCGAGCAACCGTGGGACCCGACGGACCTGGGCACAGCCCTGCGCCCGCGGCTGGCGCCAGCCACCACCATCGTGGTGCTCACCGAGCCCGATGGAGCCCCCGAGGCGCTGGCGGCCAGCCTGTCCCTCCTGGTCCCGCGTGCGTCGGTCAGGGTGCTGCTGGTGGGCGAGCCCTCCCTGGGCCGCGCGGCCACGCAGCCGGTGAGGAACCTGGAACAGGCCTACCGCTGCGGCGCCGCCCTCGCCCTGGAGTCAGAGCGCCGACAGGCCGCGGCGCTGTGGAGGCGAGGTGGCGCTACCGTGGTCGATGCCAGCGCGCGCCGCGCACGCTCACCTCTCTGACCGCCTCCACCCCAACGACAGATACCCCAAAAGCCCCAACCCCAGCAGCAGCGCGATGCCGTAGCTGACGACGTCGGGCTTGGGGATGGGGGAGACGAAGCCCTCGACGATGGCCGCCAGCAGCAGCAGGGGCACGAGGGCCACGGCCACTGGGCCGGCGTGGGACGCCGCCCGACGCAAGGCGGCCCCACGACCCTGCGCGCCCGGCAGCAGCACCGCCTCCCCCAGGGCCAGGCCCGCACCCCCTGCGAGCCACACGGCCGGGAACTCGAGCACCCCGTGGGGGGCGATGAAGGCCCACAGCACGCGGTCCAGCCCTCGGCTGTGCACCAGGCCAGCCACCGAGCCCAGGAACACGCCGTTCTCCACCATGGCCACCACCGCGCCGATGCCTCCGAAGACGCCCAGGGCCAGGGCCTGCATGGCGGCTTCGACGTTGTGGACCAGCAGCGAGCCGGACAGAGCGGGGGCGCCGGCCGTGTCGACCTGCTCCAGCCAGTGTCGGCCGTCGGCCAGGCGGGCCAGGACCCCGTCGTGCACGGTGTCGGGCAGCAACCAGGTGGCCGCGGTGGGATCCCGGGTGGTCGCGATCCAGCCGAACAGAGCGGCAGCGAAGAAGCAGGCAGCGGCCAGGGCCACGTGCCAGCGCAGCGCGTGGACATGGGCCGGGAAGCCCAGCAAGGCTCCCTGGAGCAAGGCCTTCGAGGAGTGCCGCCAACCGCTGCCGGTCAGCTGGCCCCGCAGCTCGAGCACCCGCGCCTCGAGGGCCTCCGCTCGGGGATCGCCCGCGGCCCGCGCCCTCCCCGCCAGGGCCACCACGCGACGGTACTCCCTCAT
>CAZHIK010001111.1:0-589 GCA_964532635.1 uncultured Enterobacterales bacterium | reverse complement strand
CTATCCCACCGGGTGATAGGAGACTCCATGCCCGTGGAAACCACCACCACCCTGATCCTCGAGGACGGCGGGCGCCTCGACATCCACCCCGCAGGGCTGGCCACCCGCCTGGTCGCCCGCGCGGTCGACGGCCTGTGCCAGGTGGTGCTGGCGGGGGCCTGCCTGCTCCTCCCCGCGCTGCTCGTGGAGCGCATGGCGGCGGACACCCAGGCCGAGGCCACCGCCCGGGTGGCCCTGCTGGTCCTGGCGGTGCTGGGCATCCTGGCCAGCGCGTGGCTCTACCCGGTGCTCTTCGAGCTGCTGTGGCGAGGCCAGACCCCGGGCAAGCGCATGATGGGCCTGGCCGTCACCGACCTCCAGGGCCGCGCACCCTCTCCCGCCGCGGTGGTCATCCGCAACCTGCTGCTGCTCGTCGATCTGCTCCCCGCCGTGGGCCTGGTGGGCCTGGTGGCCGCCAGCCTGGACCCCCACAGCCGCCGCATCGGCGACATGGTCGCCGGGACGATGGTGGTGGAGCAGCGCGGTGGGGCGGGGCCCGCTAGAACATCGACTCTTCGATGACCAGCTGATCGCCAGGCTGCAGCTCGAT
>CAZHIK010001110.1:0-3283 GCA_964532635.1 uncultured Enterobacterales bacterium | reverse complement strand
GGTGCAGGTGTCGATGTCGACGGAGCGCGCCTTCTTGCGGACGGTGACCTCGAAGTTGCCGATGTAGCCGTCGAGCTTCTCGACCTCGCTGTAGCTGTGCAAGGTGATGCGCGGGTGCTGGTAGGCGTCCACCATGCGGGGGGTGAGGATGCACTGGGAGCAGTCGAGGGTGGGGAAGGTCTCGCTCAGCTGGGACATGTGCCCGCCGATGCTGGGCTCCTTCTCCACCAGGATGACGTCCCGGCCCGCCTCGGCGATGTCGAGCGCGGCCTGGATGCCGGCGATGCCGCCGCCGATGACCAGGGCGGTGGGGGTGACGGGAATGCGGATGGGGGCCAGAGGTGCGTTGCGCTTGACCTTCTCGATCATCACCCGCACCAGATCGGTGGCCTTCTCGGTCGTCTCGGGCACCCGGTCGTGGATCCACGCGCAGTGCTCCCGGATGTTGGCCATCTCCATCAGGAAGGGGTTGAGCCCCGCCTGGCTGACCGCCCGCCGGAAGGTCTTCTCGTGCATGTGGGGGGAGCAGGACGCCACCACCACGCCGTCGAGCCGATGCTCCCGGATGGCCTCCTTGACCAGGTTCTGCCCGGGATCGGAGCACATGTACTTGTAGTCCACGGAGCAGACGACCGAGGGGTGGTCGGCCACATCCCCGGCCACACGAGCACAGTCCACGGTGCGGGCGATGTTCTCGCCGCAGTGACACACGAACACGCCGATGCGGGCCATCAGGACACCTCCCCTTCCCCGGTGGTCAGCGCGGTGCTGAGCCGGTCCAGCAGGGGCTTGGTGGAGACGTAGTGCCGGTGCAGACCCATGGCCTTGGCATCGAGCCCCAGGGCCAGGCCCACCAGCTCGGTGATGTAGAGGATGGGCAGGTCGTCGGCCCCGGGCTGACCCTTGTTCATGGCCGGCTGGCGCATGTCGAGGTTGGAGTGGCACATGGGGCAGCCCACCACCACCACCTCGGCGCCGGCGGCGCGGGCGTCGGCCAGGATCTCCCGACCCATGCGGATCACCGAGCCTGTGCGGGACAGGGAGAAGCCCGCGCCGCAGCACTCGAGGCGCTTGTTCCAGGTCACCGGCTCGGCCCCGACAGCGGCGCAGACCTGCTCCATGGACTCCGGCTGCTCGGGGTCGTCGAACCCGGTGACCTTGTGCGGGCGCACCAGCAGGCAGCCGTAGTAGCAGGCCACCCTCAGGCCCTCGAGGGGCTTGGCGAGCTTGTCGCGGATGGCCGGCCCGAGCTGCTGCAGGAAGCCGACGACGTTGATGATCTCGGGGGGATGCTCGAGGGGACGCTCGAGGATGCCAGCGACCTCGCTCCTCAGAGCGGGATCGCCGTCGACCTCGTGGGCGGCGCCGGCCAGCCGGCCGTAGCAAGCCGCGCAGGGGGCCACGATGTTGTCGAGGCCCTGCCCCTCGGCGATGGCGAGGGTGCGCGCGGGCAGAGCCACGCCCAGCAGGTGGTTGGTGGCGTGGGCGGAGCTGGCACCGCAGCAGGCCCAGTCATCGACCTCCTCGAGCTGCACCTCGAGGGCCTGGACGAGCTCGAGCAAGCTCTCGGAGAACTCTCGGGCGGTCGCGTGGAGCGAGCATCCCGGGTAGTAGCCGAACTTCATGGAGACTCCTCGTCGCTCGCGGACGCCGCCTTGCAGGCACGCATGATGCGGCGGACGTCCTCGAGGCCATCGATGCGGGTGGGCACCAGGGCCAGCTTGCCCCGAGCCATCATGGCGGGGGCCGCTTCCACGTCATCGAGCAGGGCACCAGAGCGCAGCTTGTAGCCCAACACGAGTCCGAACTCGTAGAGCCGCCCGTTGAGCTCTATCTGCTCCAAGAAGGCCTTGTGGAACGCCCCGATGCGGCGAGGCGCCGTGCCGGGGACGCGCTCCATGGCCAGCTCGCGCAGGACGTCGACCATGCGCGCGGGCTCCACTTCCTGGGGACAGCGCCCCGAGCACTGCTCACAGGAGAGGCAGAACCAGATGGATGGATCCTCGAGCAGGTCCTCTCGGCCCTGCTGGGTCTTGCGCATGATCTGCTGGATCCGGGTGGGCATCTCGAGGGCCATGGGGCAGCCCGCAGTGCACTTTCCGCACTGGTAGCAGCGAGCGGGCACGATGCCGGTGCGGGCGCGGATCTCGCGGGCGAGGGGTGGGCCGTGGTCGTCGTGGCTCACGAAACCTCCTGGAGCGGGTGGCTTACGCGTATGTCGAGTAACGCACCATACATGAAGGGCCAGGGAGCACAAGTGCGCGATTCTGCAGCCCCTCCTCCCCGATGGGCAATGTCCACCATGTCAGTAGATTTTCGAACTCGGCGCGCTCAGCCCTTGCTCACCGTGAGCAGGTAGGAGCGGCCGCAGTCGGCCCCGCCCACGGCGTCGATGATCACGGCGTAGGTGCCCGCATCGTCCACGAAGCTCTCCCCCTCGTCGCGCAGGGAGAGCTCGCCGGCACCGTAGGTGCTCTGCAGATCCTGGAGGTTCCCGTCATCGTCGAGCTTGCCCAGCTGCAGTCGGTAGGTGGCGTCGGCGGGGATGGAGCTCAGGACCACGTCGAAGCCGAAGCTGTCGTACCAGGGGTCGTCGACGTAGAAGCTGAACAGATCGACGTCGCTGTCGTTGTGCAGGTAGCCGCTGACGCTGTAGTGCTCTTCGTCGGCCAGGCTGCCCAGGTAGAACCAGTCGTCGTCGTTGGGCTCGTAGATGTCGTCGCCCCGGGCGTCTTCTTCGAGCTCGCCGTCGCAGTCGTCGTCGATGCCGTTGCACTCGTCATCTCGTTCGGGATGGATGGCTGGATCGCTGTCGTCGCAGTCGCCCTGGTTCTCGGTGAAGCCGTCGCCGTCGTCGTCCTGATCGAAGGGGCCGACGGTGTCGCCGGTGTCGTCGAGGCCGGTGTCGCCAGGGCCGGTGTCGCCGGGGAGGTCGTCGGCGGGCCCGCTGTCCACCGGCGGCTCCGTGACGGTGTTGGGCACCATCAGGTTGCAGGCGGTCAAGAACAGCATGGAAAGGGCAAAAGCCGACATGGCACCCGTCCTCGGAAGCGCGGCGAGGCCCGGACAGGATAACGTCTCTGATGGCCGGCTGCGCCGGCCGCTTACGGGCTACGGGGCCTGCAGACACGGTGAACCTCGAGATGTCGACTCCGAGCACAGCGCACAGCAAGGTCGAGGCACCCGTCGAGGGAAAGACCGCGCTGGTGACCGGCGCGGGGGGCTTCCTCGGGCAGCATCTCTGTCTCCTGCTGCTCCATCGAAGGATGGTGGTGCACGGCAC
>CAZHIK010001109.1:0-3285 GCA_964532635.1 uncultured Enterobacterales bacterium | reverse complement strand
AGCTGCTGGCCGCTCTGCGAGCGGCCGGCACCCGCAGCTGCCTGGTGGCCCCGCCGGGGGCGGGCAAGACCCGCTGCGCCTTGCACGTCGCCGCGGAGCTGGGCCTACCCGTGGAGATCCGGGTGCCCACGACCGCGCTGGCGGGCCAGTGGAGAGAGCGGGTCGCCAGCGTGTTGGTTCCGGTGGGGGACACACCGTCCGCGCCTCCGGTGCGTGTCGCGACCTACGCTGCCTCCAAACCCATCGCCGAGGGCGCCCTGCTGATCCTGGACGAAGCACACCATCTCGGAGCGGCCTGGGGTGCGGAGCTGCTGGAGCGGCTGGGCCCCGAGCACCGGGTCCTGGGCCTCACCGCCACCCCCCCATACGGCAGCCCCGGCTGGAACCGCTTCCTGGAGCTGGTGGGGGATGGCCCTGTGCGCGCGGACGCGCCACCCCTGGTACGGGACGGCCACCTCTGCCCCTACCAGGACCTGGTCTGGCCCGTGGTGGCCGATCTCGACGATCTTCCAGAGCTGCAGACGGTGAACCGGGAGCTGCGGCGAGCGGAGCGCGCGGTGGAGGCCGAGCTGGGTTCCTGGATCTCCACCCGGCTGCGCGAAGACCTGTGGACCCTCACAGAGAGGCGATACGCCGACAAGGAGGGGCTGCTGGTGGCGCTGTGTCGCCTGCAGCACGCCCGGGGCTTCTCCCTGCCCAACGACCTGCCGCGGGATCCGGAGCTGCTGGCCTCGCCCACCCTGCACGACCGGGCCCGAGTGCTGTGGAGCTTCGGTCAGGACCGTCCCCCCCTGCGAGCCGCCCTGGAGCAGGCCGGCTTCCGGGCGCGGGGCAAGGGGCTGGTGCTCCAGGATGATGTGTGCTGGCGCAGCCTCGCCGCGAGCGAAGCCCGGGTCCGCGGCTGCCTGGACGTGCTCGCCATCGAAGCCGCCGCACGATGCGGAGGCCTGAGGGCCCTGGTGCTCACCAGCCGGGACATCGACGGTGGGCCCCTCGGCGCACGCCAGGTGCTGCGGGCCATGGTGGCGGACGAGCGCACCGACCTCCTCGATCCCATCCTGGTCACCGGCAAGGTGTTCTGGGTCGACGACGATCTGTTCCCCCGCATCTCGGCGCGGCTGCCGGCTCTGCCCTGGCGTCCTGTAGGCGATCACCACGAGGTGGACGTCTCGGGTTGGACCGTCGCGGAGCGAGTGGGCCTCGCTACCCGGCTGCTGCGGGAGGGAACCTGCCGCTGCTTGGTGGGCACCCACCACCTGCTGGGGGAAGGCTGGGACTGCCCGGCGGTCAACTGCGTGGTGGACATGACGGGCATCGTCAGCGCCGTGACCGTCAACCAGGTCCGCGGTCGGGCCCTGCGGCGGGATCCCGATGACCCATCCAAGGTGGCCTCCCTGTGGGAGGTGCTGAGCCTGGCCCCTGGCACCGCCGGCGGCGAGAGGATGCTGGAGCGGGCCCGCGAGCGCCACCGCCACACCCTGGGCATCGACCACAGGGGCCGCATCCGGGCAGGCATCGGCCGCATCGATCCCCGGCTGGACGGTGATCCCGTTCAGGTGGTCCACGCCCTCGAGGCTCTGCAGCAGGCCATGGTGGACAGGGCCGCCGAGACCCAGGCCTGCGCCTCGCGCTGGGCCGTGGGCCGGGGCTACGCCGATCGGCGGGTCTGGCGCATCGAGGCGCGGGAGCCCGCTCGACCACAGCGCACCTCTTTGCGCCCGGAGAAGCCGCGTCCTGCGCAGCCGCGATCCCTGGCTCGCCTGCAACGGCGCCGTCGCATCGGCTCGGGTGTACTCGCTGCGGGCAGCGTCACCCTGGGCGCCGTCGCCGCCCTGGGAGGCGTGGCGATCCTGGGCTGGCCCGCCCTCGTGGCCGGGGCGGCCGCTGCTGGCCTGGGTTGCGGCATCTCCGCCCTCGTGGGGCTGCCCGGCACCAGCCGGAGGCGCCGCCAGCATGCCGCACTGCTCGCCCTGGCCGACGCGCTGCGCGCACTGGACCCACAGATCGGCCCGCTGGTGGTGCAGGACGACGAGGCAAGGGTCGAGGGAGGGCCAGAGCAGACACGCCGCTTCGCTCGCGCGGCCGCCGAGCTGCTTGGGCCGGTGCGCTATCCCCGCTACCTGCTGCTCGAGCCCACCGGCCAGGTCTGGCCCGTGCCCGGCGAGCTGGGGGCCAACCGCGACCTGGCCGACGGCTTCGGGGCGGCCTGGGCGGAGCGGGTGGGGCCGGTCGAGATACTCTGGGCGCGGCAGGGTCGAGGACGACAGCTGCTGGAAGCCGCCTGGCGCACTGGCCACCGCGACGAAGTGCAGGTGGTGGAGGGCTGGGAGTAGGGGCGCGGTGCACGGTGCGGACAGGCCGAAGATTGTGCTACCGTGCCTGCGATATCCACAAGGACGCGTCCCCCGGAGGAGACATGAAGCCCATCACCGCCCTGCTGTTCCCGCTGGTCCTCATCGCCGCCTGTGAGATCTCCCCCAAGGAACTCGACGACACCGCCCTGGACCCGGAAGGCGACACCGACACGGACACCGACGCCGACACCGATAGCGACACCGACGCCGACACCGACGCCGACACCGACGCCGACGCCGACGCCGACACCGACGCCGACGCCGACGCTGACTCCGACGCCGACACCGACTGCGAGTGGGCCGACGACGCGGTGATCCACGACACGGGGGATCCCGACGCCTCGGTGGACTTCGATCCCTACTTCTTCAGCGTCAGCATGGTGGCGATGATCGACGACGAGGAGGTGTGGGACTTCGACTACGACGGCTCCGCCAACAGCTCCTACGTCGAGTTCACCTTCTACGACTCCGACACCGCCTCCTACGCGGAGCTGTGTACCATCATCTACGACGCCAGCGACGCCGCCCTCACCAGCGGCACGTGGATGACCCACGGTGGCACGGTCTGGGAAGGCTACGACCTCGATCTGGCCGACGGCTACACCGACTGCGGCCTGCTCGACGCCAGCGCCTGGGACACCAACGACATGCGCGATGTGATCGAGACGCACAAGTTCGGCGTAGGCGTGGGCTCGTTGACCGACATCTACGACGACCTCAAGGGCGCGGTCCAGGACGCCGGGCTGGACTGGACCAACGACTGGGAGCCCTACGTCAGCTCCGGCTACCTGTACTGGGACCTGGCGGGCGGAGCCCTCGAGTGGATGTACACCTTCGGCTACGACACCAGCTGCGACGAGGTGTTGGGCGATTCCGACGGCAAGCTGGTCCCCCTCGACGCCGCCGCGGTCGAGGGGGCTACCGCTGGCGG
>CAZHIK010001108.1:0-3285 GCA_964532635.1 uncultured Enterobacterales bacterium | reverse complement strand
AGCTCGGACGAGCCTGCTCGCCAAGCAAGAACAGGCAGCGCCGCAGGATGGCTCGCAACAGCACCTCGCGGAGCTGCGGTTGGGAGAGCAGCAGCGCGAGCACCGCAGGGAGCGCAAGAGCCTCGCACTCGTGGAAGGGGGAGCCCAGGCCGCCCAAACTGCCCAGCAGGGGCTCGCGACCCTCGCCCACGGCGATGGCGCGATTGAGCAACTGGGTCGATACGCCCAGTGCCACGGCGAGGTCACGCTTCCAGACATCGCTCGGCTGCACATCTTCTGGCAGGCCCTCCTGCCGGGCCTTGGCTCGGACTATCCAGGCCAGACCCACCAGGACCCATACCTGGAACACCCAGGCCCACCTGTTCTCGGGATCCATCGGCCGCTGCACGGCCCTCTCCAACTCTGCGAACATACCCCCTCCTCGAGCGGCCCCCTACCCGGTGTGCCGACAATGATTCGTACTGTGCTTTTCACCAGTGGTATCGATGATATTCTGGAAATTCGGGGGGGGTCCATAGTGTCGATAAGAAAAGTCGAGGGTGCCGACGTTGACGGTGTCACCCGAGGTGCTCTTCCAGGAATAGGAGTGGGGCGAGGCGGGCAGACGGCCAAATCCAGGTCCATGAGGACCTGTTCTGGACCCACCATCTGCCCTGGTGTTTCTCGGCGCCGAGTCGTCGCGCAGCAGTGAGCCGTTGTGGACCACGCCGAGCGCCCGCAGCTCCTGCTGCTTCTCGGCAGCCCACGGCAGGTCCACCATTGCTGCACCACGCGGTGAGGCCCGCGCAGGCCTCGCTGGCGCTGGCGACGACGATCTCCGACATCGGGCGAAGCCCGATGCGGCGAAAGCCCGAGCCGCAGGCGAGTGACTGTAGGGTGGTTCCGCCGGGCCTGGTCGCTCTGCCCGTCTCGACTGGCTCTGGGAAGCAGCTGACCGCACGCCAAGTGCCTGGGTGGCTACCGAAGGACCTCGGTGGGCGCTTGATGGTCAGCGCCACCGAGCCTGCCGCGCGCTGCGCCTGGTCGGGCCGGAGGCCCGAGCCAAGCCCTGGAGCCGCCGACACCCAGTGGCATACCTGGACCGCCCCCCATGAGACCTGCGGCGCCGTCCAGGGGCGATCCCGATCCCGATCCCGAACCCGTTCTCCTCACCCGATCACCGGCCAATTGGGCACAACTCACGGGCATAGCCCCTCATTCTCCGCCTTCGCCCTACCCCGCCTCATTATGGAGTAGGGACACACAGAGGCAAAGCTCATCCCCGCTCGCCCAGCTCCCCCCCCCCCCCGAACAGCCCAAACACCCCGCCGGTGTGCCAGAACAGCACCCTTCCGCCCACCCGGCCCGCGCGGATCTCGCTCAACATCCCGTGCATGGCCTTGCCCGTGTACGTCGGGTCCAGCAGCAGCCCCTCGGTCCGAGCCACGGTGGTGATGGTCTCCCACACCTCGGGGCCCGCCACGCCGTAGGCCTCGCCTCGATAACGATCATCGATGCACCAGCCCTGGGGATCGATCCCGCTGGCCCCCGCATCGCGGTGCAGGGCCTCCACCTTGGCCAGGAACGTGGCCTCGTCGTCACAGACCGCCACGCCATGCACCCGCGCCGGCAGGCCCGCCATGGCCAGGCCCGCCACCGTACCCCCAGACCCCACGGCCACGAAGACGTGGTCGAAGCGCGCATCCCCCAGCTCGCGGGCGGCCCGGGCGTAGGCCAGCGCCCCAGCGGCGTTGCTGCCCCCCGAGGGGATCACCCACGGTCGGCTCCCCCTGGCCGCCAGGTCGTCGGCGATGCCGGCCATGATGGCCCCGCGCTGGTGGTGGTACTGCTCGTGGGTGCACCAGTGGACCTCGGCCCCCAGCAGGCGGTCCAACAGCAGGTTGCCCTCGGGCACGCCCGGCTCCTCACCCCGCAGCAGCAGCACCGGCCGCAGGCCCAGCATCCGAGCCGCCACGGCGGTGGCCCGGCAGTGGTTGGACTGGATGCCGCCGGTGGTGATGACCGTGTCGCAGTCGTGGCGCAGGGCCTCGGCCAGGATCAGCTCGAGCTTGCGCACCTTGTTGCCCGACAGCCCCAGCCCCGTCAGGTCGTCGCGCTTGACCCACAGCTCGGCGCCAACGCTCGCAGAGAGCCGCTCCAGAGGCTGCAGCGGTGTGGGGAGCTGAGCGAGGGGGACACGGTCCATGGCGATGCCCTAGCACGGCTCCTCGCGATGCACCCACCGGGCCCTCCAAAGGAGCGGCCCATGAGCCAGAACGCGTGACGAAGGGGGATGACCGCCCGCAACGGCCCGCCCGCTCCTAGTCGCAGCCGTCGGCCTCGAAGTAGCTCTCGTCGTGGCCGGTGACCCGGCAACCGTCGGCCTCGCCGTCTGCGCCGTACGCAGTGAACTTCAGGGTGTACAGGTCGTCCTCGTCATCGTCGGTGGTGAACACCGTGGCCAGACCATCCTCGTAGCCGCCCTCGGCCACCACGATGCTCAACCGGACCTCCCAGACGTCTTCACCGCCGACGCTCTCCTTGTAGGGGAGGTGGTGGGTCTCGGTGTAGTCGGAGTCGTCTCCCGTCCGGACCAGGGTGAGGACCACCTTGTCGGCTCCCTCGGGGCTGGTGTCGGCGGTGAAGTCGACCATCTGGCCATCGCAGCCAAAGCCACCACCGGTGACCTCGTAGACCACGTCCTCGGCCTGGGTGTCGTCGGTCTCGGGGGCCTGGGTGTCGTCTTCCTTGTCACCGCAGGCGGGCAGCAGCAGCAGGGCACAGAGAAAGGGGATCAGGTCGCGCATGGGTTCTCCTCAGCGTTGGTGGAGAGGGGAACATACCATAGTCAACACTTGGACATGAGGTAGTTCCTCGAGCAGCCGTTCCCGATGTGGAGCCAGACTGCGAGGGACACAGCTGTCCCCGGCCATAGGGCTCGCCCCCCTACCCCTCTGTCTCCACAACCAGGTTCTCCGCCGCGTAGCGATACGAGTACAGCCAGCCGTTGGCCACGTACCAGACCTCCGGACGGCCGGAGACGTACTCGAGGTGCTGCATCAGGGAGCTGCCCTGCACACCGTCGATGCCAGGCTCGGGGTCGTAGATCACGCTGTTTTCGTAGCGGTCGGAGTGGAACATGGCGTAGAAGACCCCGCCGCGATCCAGGACCTCGTCGAAGGCGGCGTTCAGCTCGGCGACGTCCTGCTCGTGGTACCGCCCCGCGGGGGTGCGAGCCTGGAAGATGCTGTCCCAGCTCTTGGTCTGGAAGCCGCCGGTGCCGTGGTAGGGGTGCTGCTCGTCCCA
>CAZHIK010001107.1:0-3286 GCA_964532635.1 uncultured Enterobacterales bacterium | reverse complement strand
CAACCGGCGCCTCGAGCGCAGCGGCAGGTGGGGCGACGTCGGGGGCGTCCAGCGGGGAGGGCGGAACGTCGTGGATCGAGGGGATGGGCCCAGCCAGGGGCGCCATGGGCGGTGCCATGGCCGGCATGGGGCGTGCACCTCGGCGGGGGATCCGGCGCGGCTTCCTGCGCGGTGGGGTGGCTGTGGGTGGTGCAGAGACCGTGGGCGGCGTGACGGGGGGCGGAGCGGGCTTCCTGGGTGCCGGCTTGGCCGCGGGCGGCGGCGTGGGCTTCTTGGGGACCGGCTTGGCAGGAGGCGTCTGGGAGTGGGCGGCGGCCAGGGCGCTGGCCAGCTTGGCGGGGTCGACCTCTTCGGTGGGGGGCTCGTCGGCCTCGAGCGAAGCCGGATGTGGGGGAGCGGCGAGGCCGGGATCAGCAGGCTTGGGAGCGCGCAGGCCGGAGGGCTTGGGGCTCGGACGGGTGGACGGTACCTGCCAGCTGGTGGCGCGGGGCTTGGGGCCTCGGCGTGGCATGGGGCGGCCAGCCGGGGTGCGGGGGATCTCTTCGGTCTCGAGATCGGGTGGGATGTTGAACATGTCCATGTCGGGCTGGGCCTTGTCGCCCACCGGCACCGGCTGCAAGACCATCTTCCGCCCGGCCGGGTCCTTGACGACCACGCGATCGCCTGGCTGAACGTCGATGTGGAGCCGGGTGAGCACTGTGGAGTCCAGGCCTGCCGCACCCAGCGCCTTGCCGAGAGCGTCCAGCCAGGTGGTGCCTTCGACCTCGACACGATCGGAACCGAACAGGAACTCCCACTTCGTCATCTTTCTCTCCCGAAGGAACAGTCTGCAAGTGTAACCGAACGGGGCACCGTGGGGGGGGGCTGGAGGTGCAGGAAACCTTGTCCTGGAGGGCCGGCTGGCCCGGCTTCGCTCGTGCGGGTGAGCTCTGCCCGGCTCGTGCGAGCTTCGGTGGATCAGGCTGTTGCGCAGCACCCCTGGGGACGGTATCGGCACCTCGACACCGACGTCCCACCGCACCCTCGGAGGACCCATGGAGAGCTTGGCCGCCATCCTCCACCAGGCAGGCCTGCTGCTCTACGCTGGTCCACTCCTCTGCTTCGCCCTGTTGCTGCCTCTCGCGGGCCGCATGGGCAGCCTCGAGCCCTGGCAGCTGGATCGTGCCTGGCGGGCCTGGGGGCCCGGGTCGGGTCTCGCTCTCGGCGCGCTGGTTCTGGGTGGCCTCCTGCGCTTCTGGCTGGTCAGCGGTGGCTTCGACTGGGGCATGGGCAGCGCCTTCGATCGCGTGTTCCTGGCCAAGCACCTTATCTTCCTGGTGCTCTGGGTGGACTACACCTACACCGAGGTCTGGGTCGCCGAGCCGCTACGGAAGCTGGACCCGGGTCCAGAACCGCCCTCCGATCCTGCAGCCTACAGCCAGGCCCGTGCGCGCCTGATCCGGCACCTGTGGGTGGCGAGCACCTGCGTCATCGCGATCCTGGTGCTCAGCAACCTGCCCTACGCGTACTAGGCCTCGCTGGTCACGCCAGCGGCGAGGATGGCCTCGAAGTCCAGGCCCGCGGCCTCGAGCTCGGTTCGCGAGTGCGCCCCCAGCTTCGGGGCGGGACCGCGCACCGCCTCCCCCGCGGGCGGGCGAGCCCAGAGTCCGTCTTCGCCTCTACCCAGCACTCCTCGGCTGGCTACCAGGCTGTCGTTCAGCAGCTCCTCGAGCTCGAGCAGCGGCGCCACGCACGCGCCGGAGAGCAGCTCGACCCAGTGCTCTCGGTCGTGGGTAACGAACAGCGCTTCGAGCTGGGAGCGGGTCGGGGTGCCCTCCAGCCCGGTCCTCTGCCTCAGCTCGTCCAGGAACCTGGGCTCCAGCGCGGCGAGGGTGATCATGCGGTCATCGGCACAGCGGTACACGCCGTAGCAGGGCTGGCCCCCGGTGAGCATGTCTCCTCCAGGAGGAGGCGTGCGGGGATTCGCCAGGCTCGGTGCGAGCAGGGGGTAGAGCAAGGTGGCCGCGCCATCGGTCATGCTCAGGTCCAGCAGGGTGCCCCGGCCAGTGCGCTCGCGCTGCAGCAGCGCTGCGGTGATGGTGAACGCGGCCATCAGAGCCCCTCCTGCGAGATCCGCTACGGGGAGGGCTGGAAGTGCCGGCACGCCTCCGGCGCGGGCTGCCGGTGCGAGCAGTCCCGCCAGACCCTGGAAGTTCACGTCGTGGCCGGGCTCCTGGGCCCAGGGGCCGCTCTGACCGAAGCCGGTCAGGGAGGCGAGGACGAGTCGGGGATGTTCGGGAGCGAGGGTCGCGAAGTCCAGTCCGAAGCGGGCGAGCACACCGGGCCGGAAGCTCTCGAGCACTACGTCGAAGCGGGGCAGCAGCGCCCTCAGAGCCTGCTGGCCGGCCGGCTCGCGCAGGTCGAGGGTGACGCTGCGCTTGTCGCGGTTCAGGGCGTTGAACATGGCGCCGTGAGTCCCCTCGAACGGCGGGATCCATCGCAGGTAGTCCCCACCTCTGGGATCCTCGAGCTTCACGACCTCCGCGCCGTGGGCCTGAAGCAGCCAGGTGGCGAAGGGGCCGGGGAGTAGGCGGGACAGGTCCAGGACGCGTACGCCCTCGAGCATAGCCATGGTCGCTCCGTGAGCGGGGTCCTTCCTCATCTAGCTCGTTGCGGGGCAGGTGCGGGGGGCCGGGTGGGGCGATAAGCCGTCCCTTCGCCTGATAGTGGAACCTCCGGACCTCTCCAGGGGTCCGGAATCCAGGAGGAGGCGCTCCATGCAGGTCGGGTCCGAGCACAGCGCATCAGATCGTGTCCGGGTCGTGGGTGCGGTCATCGAGCGCAGCGGGCGCGTGCTCATGGCTCGCCGCCCCGAAGGGCGACGTCACGCCGGGCTGTGGGAGTTTCCCGGCGGCAAGGTGGAGCCTGGCGAGGACGACGCTACGGCGCTGGCCCGCGAGCTGCTCGAGGAGATGGCGGTCGCCGCGGTGATCGGTGACCTCGTCGCCGAAGGGCACGACGAGCGGGTTCTGCTGGCCTGCTACCGGGTGGAGCTGATGGGTGAGCCGGTGGCGCTCTTCCACGAGAGCCTGTCCTGGATACCACTGGATCAGCTGCGGGAGCTGCCCACGCCTCCCGCGGATCAGGCCACCATTCTCGCGATAGGTTGACTCGAATCGCCTCCTCGTTTCCCCCGCGGAGCGAGGGCAAGGCCGCGGCGCTGGAACGTCGCCCGGCCCCCTGGACGACACATTGATCGGGAACGTCATCGACAAGTACGAGATCCTCCAGAAGGTCGGCGGGGAGG
>CAZHIK010001106.1:0-3287 GCA_964532635.1 uncultured Enterobacterales bacterium | reverse complement strand
GCCGCGGCCGGAAAGCGCTGACCGGAGTAAGGGCCAGCACGCCGGCGCCGATGGAGAGGTTCAGGCGCCCGTTCACCGGGAGCACGGCGGCCTGGGCCCACCAGAAGAAGGTGTGCCCGTCGCCAACGCCGAGCCCACCCTCGATCGCCAGGAACCGCAGGGGCCGTCCCTCGACGTACCCGCCCACGGTGAGCGCGTTGCCCGCCAGCACCAGCCCGAAGCCCAGCTTCCGCCGGCAGCAGCTGCCGCCGCAGCCCGACTTGTCGCAGTGGTGGCCATCCCCCGCCTCGACCTCGACGACGACGTCCTCCTCGGACTCGGTGGGGCGGCCATCCGCCTCGGTCTCGGTCTCGGTCTCGGTCTCGGTGGGGCGGCCATCCGCCTCGGTCTCTGTCTCCGCCTCCCCCTCGACGGACACCGCGTACCGCGCCGCCGCCTCCTCGTCACCGGTCTGGCGGTAACACTCGGCCAGGTAGGCCCGCACGGTGGGATCGTCCGGCTCCAGCTTCAACGCGCGCTGCAGGTAGGGGATCGCATCGGCGTAGGCGCCCTCGCGGTACAGGGCAAAACCGGTGTCCCAGGACTCGGCCCAGGGCAGGTCCTCGACCGGCGGCATGTCGCCGTCCTGCGCGCCCGCTTCCTCGCCCGCCGCGGCCTCCTCGCCCGTGGCCTCCTCACCGGAGGCCGGCTTCCCCCCGTCGTCCTCGCCCTGCTGGGCCAGCGCCAGGGCGGCGGGTCCCGCCACGAAGGTCAGACAGGTCCACGTCATCAGCAGCCAGCGCAGCATGACTTCCTCCCGGATCGCGGCCCTTCGGCGCGCGCGTGTTCCATGTATACCACGGCGCGGCGGCCTGTTGACGAGCCCTTGACCTCCCCCCGTGGAGCCCCGTGCTACGATGCGTCACGCCCTGGAAGAGGGCATGGTACGAAGAAGGACCGGGCCACAGCAGGCCTCCTCGGGAGTCAGGATGGGTCGTTCGGGCGCGATCGCGTTGCTCTCGCTGGCACTCCTCGCCGCCGCCCCGCGAGCCCTGGCCTATGGCGAGGAGGTCGACGGCTACCCGTCGATGCCGGAGCGCCAGATCCACCTGTTCACCGACATGCTCCGCGTGGAACCGATGACCTTCTGGGACGGCGAGGGGGAGTACGAGGCCCGCCGGCCGCTGATCTACAACCGCGACCTGAACGGGGCGGCCTACGAGTACGCCCACGACATGCGGATCAACGGCTGCTGGAACGCCGACCACTCCAGCTGCGACGGGACCTCCTTCGAGGCCCGGGTCAGCGCCCACTACCCGGACTACGTCGCCATCGGCGAGAACATCGCCAAGGGTTACTCCACGGCCGAGAGCGTGGTGTTCGAGGGCTGGCTGTACAGTGACGGACACCGCACCAACATGCTCCACGCGGCCTGGAACGAGCTCGGGACCGGCTACGACGCCGGGGGCTCCGGTGGGCCCTGGTACGTGCAGGATTTCGGTTCCCGGGGAGGCGTCGAGGAGCCCTTCCTGACGTCAGGCGCCCACTGGCCCCACCTGGGCCCCCAGGGCATGCCGCTGGACTTCTACACCGCCTTCTACGACCCGGCCGGCGAGGCCCCCGAGAGCGTCTGGGTCGCCGTGGACACCAACTGCTTCGAGATGGAGCTGGCCTACGGCGAGGAGTCCAGGGGGGTGTACAACTGGCAGCTGCCCGAGGTGACCGAGGCGGCCTGCCTCCCCTACGCCTTCGTGGCCTACCTCGCGGACGGCCAGGAGATCCGGCTGCCGGACGAGGGCTCGCTGATCGCCCGCGCCGGAGCTGCCGAGTGCGAGGACTACGACACCGACCCGCCCCCGAGCCCCTGCACCGAGGGAGAGGGCGGCGGGGAGGTCGGTGGCTGCGCCGCTGCCGAGCCCCGCGGTTGCGAGACCGGGACCGATCAGGACGTCCTGATCGACAACCAGGTCGATGACACCGCGTACGGGACATGCAGCCAGGGCCGACCGGTCCGCGGACGGGGCAACCTGGCCCTGGTCCTGAGCGGCGGGCTTCTCCTGGCCATCCGCCGTCTGACTCGACTTTCACCATCTGACGGTGGAAGATCGCGCCGTCCAGCGCGTCCGTGGGGCGTTTCGGTCGATGCAGTCAGGGTCTTCCCCCTTGCAAACTCGACCGAAACGCTCCACGGTCGTGCTGGGCAAGCGAGGGCCATCGATTCAGATGGTGAAAGTCGAGTCTGATATGGTCCCGTCGCTGAATCGAGAGCCAGTCGGGCGAACTCGCCGCCCGGTGGGGAGAACACCATGACCCGGATCACCCAGCTGTCCTTCGTCCTCGCTCTGCTCGCGCTCCTCGCCGCCCTCGGCGGATGCAAGAGCCGCGACGAGCTGAAGCTTGAGAAGCTCTCCAGCCCCTTCGACATCGATCACCAGGAGGCGATCTACTACTTCGGCACCGAGGTCGGGGTCGATTCGCTGCAGACCCTCAAGGAGGCGATGAAGGACCCGGAGATGCGGATGGATATCCGCAAGATCTGCGAGGGCATCGGCCCGGTGGCCATCGATCCGTTGATCCAGATCATCAACGATGACGTGACCGCCCAGCCCTATCCGTACACGGCCGAGGATCTCTTCCTCAACGCGCCCCAGGACGGCATCGAGTTCGGCGATCACGCCGGTCTGATCCGCGCGGGCACCGCCACCGAGTGCCTCTGGTCGCTGGTGGAGGCGCCCGAGGACGTGGACAAGGTGCTCGACCTCTACCTGGCCAGCCCAGCGGTGCCGGAGCGGCCCTACATCTACCTGGTGCTGCGCGACCTGCACGAGAAGGCCTGGAACGGGATGGCCGAGCGGGTGAAGCGGGGGGCGTCTGCGGAGCACAGCCACCAGATGATCCGCTTCCTGACGACGCCGATGATCTCCCAGGACATGCGGGCGGTGGATGCCCTGTCCGGTGACATCCCGGCCGAGGGCCTCGAGGCGCTTCTGCAGTACTCGGACGTCCCGACCCGGATGTTCTATCTCAACGCCATGGCCTACGAGCACAACGACCCGCTGATCTTCCCGGCGATGGAGCAGTTCAAGAAGGAGGCCAAGGAGAACCCGGACGATCCCCTACCGACCCTCTGCGTGGGCGCCCTGATGGTGATCCAGAACATGGGCGTGGACAAGGATCGGGTGGCCGAGCGCTGGCTCGACAAGTCCAGGGACGCCTTCTTCGCCAACCAGAAGACCCTGGGCTGGACCACCTACGACCAGGTCCTCTACATGGAGCAGGCGGCCCACTACTACGGCGGCATCCTCCAG
>CAZHIK010001105.1:0-3290 GCA_964532635.1 uncultured Enterobacterales bacterium | reverse complement strand
TGCTCTTCGGGCAGGGTGTCCAGCCAGGTGCCCGCGAGCTTCTGGATGAGGGTGGTCTTGCCGTGGTCGATGTGACCGGCGGTGCCGACGACGAGGTACTGTTCGGAGGTGGCCATGGGGACGACGTATCAAGGCCTGGGCCAGCACCGCATCGCTTCGAGGTATAGATAGCTACGACGGACCGAATCGAAGGGAGCGAACCAAGATGTCAGCCCGCCTCACCATCACCCTCGCCCTCGCCCTCGCCAGCACCGCCTGCTTCGAGTCCACAAAGAGCGACACCTCGGATGTCCTCGACACGGGCCCCCAGGACACGCTGGACACCCAGGACACCGCCATCCCCGGCCCCTGCGCCGACGGCGGCTGGGGCCTGATCTCCCGCTGGGAACACGCCATCCACGTCTCCCCCGAAGGCTCCGCCGATGGCGACGGCAGCTGGGCCGATCCCGTCTCCGACCCCACCATCGCCATCGAAATGCTGCGGGCCCAGGGCGGCGAGAAGTACCTGGCCCTCTGGCCGGGCACCCACAGCACCAACCTGTCCCTCAGCCAGGCCACCGAAGACAGTGTGCTGGAGATTCAGGGCTGCTCCGTGGGCGAGGTGATCCTCGAGGCCGCGGACTCCTCCCAGCCCGTCGTCGCCATGGACGCGGTCACCGAGGTGGAGATCGAGGGCCTGACCTCCCGCGGCGGCACCCGCGGCATCCTGATCGGCAACGCCGCCGAGGTGCGGCTGCGCGACCTGCGCGTCGAGCAGGCCACCGAGGTCGGCCTGCTGGTCCACGGCGCCTCCACCGAGGTCCAGCTCAACAACGTCGAGGTCCACGACCCCGTCCCCTCCGACGCCGGCCTGGGCTACGGCATGGCCTTCCAGGACAGCGCCCAGGCGGCTGTCTACGACGGTGGTGTGTGGGGAGCCACCGCGGCGGGGGTGCTCATCGACGGTGCAGGGGACATCACGCTGGCGGGCCTGACCATCGCCAACACCGCCCCGGACAGCGGGGGCTACTACGGCCGCGGCGTCCAGATCCAGGCCGACACCGTTGCCGTCACGATCGCAGACGCAACCCTCAGCGCGAACCAGGGGGCGGGGTTGTTCGCCATGCAGGTCCCGTCCCTGAGCTTCAACGGCTCCACCATCGAAGGCACCAGCGCCAGCGCCCTGCCCGGCAGCCATGCCACCAGCGGTGACGGCGTCGTCTTCACCCGGGGTGACGACAGCCGCGACCCCGCCAGCTTCGTGGGCAGCTTCGGAGAGCTCACCATCACCGGCTCGGCCCGCGCCGGGCTGCTGCTCGACGGGGTGACCGCCCAGCTCGAGGGCGTCGTGCTGACCGACAACGCCTTCGAGGTCCCCCTGGCCCAGGACAGCGCCGCCATCACCGGCGACAACGCCGAGGTTCTGGTCGGCGACGACATGCTGGAGCTGAACCTCGAGCCGTTGGCTACCGTGGATGTGGGGGCGCGGTGAAGCGAGGGGTGGTGCTGCTGCTGGGGCTGTTGGCGGCTTGTGGGGGGGAGCCTCGCGGGCCTCTGGGGGACTCCGAGGCTGAATGCGAGGTTGGGTGGTTCGATGATGGGGGGGTCTGTGTGCCGGAAGCCTGCGGGGTGGGGACCTGGGGGGATCTACCCGTGGATGAGGACACGGTCTTCGTGAGGGCAGGATCCGAGAGTGGTGATGGCAGTGAAGGGGCACCGTTCGCGGACATCCAACAGGGTTTGGACGCGGCGGGTGCTGCGGGCGGCGGGACGGTGGCCGTAGCAGCAGGGACCTACGCCGAACTGCTGATCATGGATACCCAGCACATCGGGGTCCACCTGGCGGGGCGGTGTCGGGACATGGTGGTGGTAGATGCGAGCGCGGCCGGCCGGTACGACTCGGGGCTCGAGATCGGTTCTGGATCGGGCGAGGTCGATGTCTCCGGCATCACCGTGCAGGGCTCCCCCGGCTACGGCATCAGCGTGTCCTCGGGAGTCGTACGCCTGGCGGACTGCGCGGTGGTGGACGGCGAGAACCTCGGCCTGTCCGTCCCCGCCAGTTCAGTGCTGGGAGCCACGGTGGAAGTCCAAGGCTGCGAGTTCGCCAGCAACGGCTTCACCAGTGTTTACGCCGCGGGTATGCGCTGCGTCCTCTCCATGCAGGACACGGTCATCCGGGACACCCGGGTGACCACTATGTCGCCGGAAGGGCTCGGCCTTGCAGCGTTCGCTGGCGCTACCGTCGAGGCCGTGGGTTGCCGAGTCGAAGGAAACACCACTGCCGGCGTGTACGCGACCGACGCGAACACCTCGGTCACGTTCCGTGACAGCACCTTGAGCGGCACCCTCGCCCACCAAGCCGGAGATGCGGGACACGCCGCCTTCATCCAGGGCGAAGCCAGCCTGGTCCTCGAGCGATGCGTCGTCGAAGACAACATCGGCGCGGCCGTCGTGGGCGACGGGGAGGGCACGCAGATCACCCTGACGGGCAGCACTCTTTCCAGGACCCGCGCCGCCTTTGGCGACACCTATGGATTCGCCGCGTACGCGCAAGACGAGGCCAGCCTGGTCATCGACGACTGCTTGCTCGAAGACAATGTCGGGGCCGCTGTCGCGGGCGAGGACAGCGGTACGCTGATCGCCTTGAGCGGTACCACGATCCGCGACACGTGCGAGGAGGAGCCCGGCGGCGGGGGATTTGGCGTGCAGGCGACGGAAGGCTGCCGCGTGACCGCAGAGCACTGCCTCCTCGAGCGCAACCGGATGGTGGGCCTGGTGGCCCAGGGAGATGGCACCCGCATCACAATCGAGGACTCCATCGTTCGGGACACCGTACCAGACGAAGCGACCGGTGGCGCCTGGGGTGCTGTTGCGATGCTGGAGGCTTCCTTGTGGGCCTCGGACTGCGTGCTGGCCAACAACACCTACGGCGCACAAGCCGAGAACGCCGGACAGCTCACCCTCGAGGGATGCCTGGTGGCAGGAAGCCGAGGCGCTGGAGCCGGCGCCATGGGGGCAGGCTCGGAGCTGACCCTGCTGGACAACGTGATCCGAGACAACGAGCAGTTCACGGACGCTGTGGGCGGACAGGGCGTTTCGGTCGAGCAGGGTGCGACCCTGGTCGCCGTCGGGGGCTTGGTGGAAAGGGCCATGGGGGCCGGCCTCTCTCTGAACACGGGCGGCCGAGCCAACCTGAACGGTGTCACCATCCTGGACACACAGCCCTACCCGAGCGGTGGGGGCGGCACCGGCATCCAGGTCCAGGACGGGACCGAGCTACACGCCCAGGATTGCGAACTGATCGGCAACAC
>CAZHIK010001104.1:0-3292 GCA_964532635.1 uncultured Enterobacterales bacterium | reverse complement strand
GAGCGAGTACTGCGCCGCGGGCAGCAGCGCGGGCGACCGGGATGTGTGGCTGGCGGAGTTCATCAACGGATCCAGATCCCTGGCCCGCATGAACTGGCTCATGAAGCGGCGCACCTGGAAGAACTCCAGCTCCCACGTCTCGGTGCTGTTCGGGGTCACCGACTCCTACATGAACGGCACCAACCCGGCGGTGTTCCTGGACCGCATCTTCTACGTGCTGCTCACCCGCAGCTACCACGACTGGACCATCTCCCTCGAAAACGGCGGCCCCGGCGCCTACAAGTGGGACTACCCGGCCATGAGCAACTCGAGCCGCGACTCCGCCTTCGTGGACTCCTGGGAGCACTACGTCCAGGGCGGGCGCCAGACCTCCCACAAGGGCCAGGTGAGCTGTGACTGAGCCGGCCCGCTGGCGGCTCACTCTCGTCCTCACCGCCCTCATCGCAGGCTGCTCGCTGTTCCAGGACAGCGACGACGCGCCACCGAAGGACGACACCGCTCCCCCCACAGACAGCCAGCCTCCCGACGACACCCAGCCCCCTGACGACAGCGACCCCCTCGACACCGACGAGACGGGTCCGCCCGACGACACCGACGCCCCCCCGGACACCGACGACACCGACTGTCCCGACGGCTACCAGCGGGTGGGCGACGAGTGCGTCCCAAGCTGCGGCGTAGCCGGCGGCGACACCTGCGTGGCCGCGACATCGAACATGTGCGACGGGCTCACCGCGCTGGCCAGCTACGACTGCGAGCTGTGCTGCGACCGCTCGGTCTACCCGGCGGTGGCCCCCCACAGCTTCCACATCATCGATCGGGACGACGTCTACTCCTGGGACGCCATCCGCACCATCGCCGAGCGGGACGTCCCGCCGTTGATCTGCTCCCAGAACAAGCCCAAGGATCTGGACCACAGCCACTGGGCCTCCAAGATCAACGCCACCTGGTACGCCAACGGCCAAGCCATGGCCGAGGCCATCCACGGCCAGCTGCAGGACCCGGACACCACCCCCCAGGTGGTGATGATCGACGAACTGCGCAGCGACACCGAAGATCTGGTCTACGAAGCCAGCGAGTACATGCGCACGGTCTACCCCCAGTGGAACGGCCGCTGGGGAGCCTTCCTGGTCCACGGCGGGTCGGTCTCCTACGCCAACCTCAACCCCGCCATCGACTCGCTGTTCGACGCCCAGGCCCACGTGGTCCCCGAGATCTACCCCTCCCAGAGCAGCTACTGCGCGGCGGGCAGCTCCGACAGCGCCCGGGACGCCTGGCTGGTGGACTTCATCGACGGCACCAGCTCCCTGGCCCGCATGAACTGGCTGCTGGCCCGGCGCACCCACCGCGGCTCGTCGTCCCACATCTCCGTGCTCTTCGGCGTGATCGATGCCTACATGGACGGCACCTACCCCGCCTGGTTCCTGGACCGCATGTTCTACGTGTTCGTAGCCCAGACCGACAATCCCTCGCTCATCAGCGCGGCCAACGGCGGCCCCGGGGCCTACAAGTGGGACGATCCCAGCATGAGCAACACCAGCCGGGATCTGGCCTTCTACGAGTCCTACGAGCACTACGTCACGGGGGGCTCCACCAGCTCCCGCGAGGGCTCGGTCAACTGCAACTGATCCGGTAGCCTGGCACACCAGCCTCGACCCTTGCCGCTCCACTGCCACGCGTTTAGTAAGTGCGCGATTACTTACTAACGCGAGGCCCCCATGGCTCGACCCCGCCAGGTCAGCGACGCGCAGATCCTCGAGGCCGCCCGGGCCTGCTTCCTGGAGCAGGGTCCGTCGGTGTCCACCACCGTCATCGCCAAGCGGCTGGGGGTCTCCCAGGCCGCGCTCTTCAAGCGCTTCGGCACCAAGGACGAGCTGATGGTGGCGGCGCTGCGACCGGATCGTTCGACCCTGGATCAGCTCATCTCCCAGCTCGAGGACGGTCCCGACGCACGCCCTGTGCCCGATCAGCTGCGGGAGATCGCGCTGACCATCCGGGATCGCTTCGCGGAGTTCCTGCCCGGGATGGCGGTGCTCAAGTCGGCCGGGCTGAGCCCGCCTCCGCGCTGCGATGCGGGGGCCCGGCCCATCCCGCCGCAGCGCGTGCACGACGCCCTGGTGGGCTGGATGGAGCGGGCGAACCAGCGCGGCGTGGCGCGGATTCCCAATCCCTCGGCGGCGGCCTTCGCCCTGCTGGGCGCCATCCACATGCAGAGCTTCATGGCCTACATGGTGGGTGAGGACCGGGAGCTGGCGAACGACGACTCCCTGCGCGCCCTCGTGGACAGCCTCTGGACGGGCCTGGCGGTGACGGAGGCGAGGCCATGAGCTTCGCCCTTCTCCTCCTCGGGGCCGCCCTGGCCGCCCCCCCCGAGCCCTGGCTACCGGAGAGCGAGCTGCGCTACGAGCACGCGGTGCCGGGCGAGGCCCCCAGCCAGCCCTGGTGGCACAGCCTGGAGGATCCCGCCCTGGCGCAGCTGATCGAGCTGGGCCTGACCCACAACCACGATCTGGCTTCGGCCAACGCATCGGTCGCCAGCGCCCGCGCCATGGCAGCACAGGCCGGCGCGGCGCTGGCCCCGGCGGCCTCCATCGAGCTTGCGAGCTCCACCAGCCCCATGGACTCCCTGGGCTTCCAGTTCGGCGGCGGAAGCATGGGCGGCAGCAGCACCAGCGACGATGATCCCGAGGCCTACACCTCGGCCTCCGCGATGCTGGGCGTCAGCTGGCAGCCGGATGTCTGGGGCGGGCAGATCCTCTCCTGGCGGGCTGGGCGCTTCGACGCGGCCGCGGCCGAGGGTGACCGCGACGCCGCCGCGCTGACCGTGGGCACCACCATCGCCGGCACCTGGTACGACCTGATCGCCACCCAGGCCCAGCTGGTGCTGCTCGAGCGACAGCGCGAGCTCACGGCCGACCTGCTCGCCCGCACCGAGGCCCGCTTCGAGCGCGGCGAGGTCAGCGGGCTCGACGTGCTGCAGCAGCGGCAGCAGCTGGCGGCGGCCGAAGCCCAGCTCCCCGCGGTGCGGGCAGCCCGCTTCCAGCTGGAACGCGCCATGCTGGTCCTGCTGGGCCGCCCAGACCCGTCCCTGCTACCCGCGGTCCCCAGCGCCCTCCCTGCGCTGCCCCCCACCCCGCCCACGGGCATCCCCGCCGATCTGATCGAGAACCGGCCCGACCTGCGCGCCGCCATGGCCCGCTACGAATCCTCTGACGCCAGCGCTCGCTCCGCGCTGCGGGACTTCCTGCCCACCGTGGGCCTGAGCGCCCAGGGCGGGCGGCAGTACTTCGTCACC